>NZ_QTQN01000012.1:0-172724 GCF_003853755.1 Burkholderia sp. Bp8984 | reverse complement strand
GCGGTCGGCATCTCGGGTGCGATCCAGCATCTGGCCGGCATGAAGGATTCGAAGGTGATCGTCGCGATCAACAAGGATCCGGAAGCGCCGATCTTCAGCGTGGCCGACTACGGCCTCGTCGGCGATCTGTTCGAACGGGTTCCGGAGGTGGTCGATGCCGTCTGATGCCGCGATGCGCGCCGGCGGTGGCCGCGGGGCGCAGGCCCAGTCGTATCTGTTCGTGCCGGGGAGCAAGCCGGAGCGCTTCGACAAGGCGCTCGCAAGCGGCGCCGATGCGATCATCATCGACCTCGAGGATGCCGTCGAGCCGGAGGCGAAAGTGGCGGCACGCGATGCGATAGCGGCGTGGGTTTCGCCCGAGCATCCGGTGCTCGTGCGGATCAACGCGCGGAACACGCGATGGTTCGAGGCCGATGCCGCGCTCGGCGCGTTGAAGGGCGTGGCCGGTATCGTGCTGCCGAAGGCCGAGCGTGCCGACGACGTGTGCGCTGCCGTTGCGCTCGCGCGCCGGCGTGTGCCGGTCTATCCGTTGATCGAAAGCGCACACGGCATGTGGAACGCGCTCGATGTCGCGAAAGCGCCGTACGTCGAGCGGTTGATGTTCGGCACGCTCGATTTCATCGCGGA
Source organism: Burkholderia sp. Bp8984 (assembly GCF_003853755.1). Classification (NCBI taxonomy): domain Bacteria; kingdom Pseudomonadati; phylum Pseudomonadota; class Betaproteobacteria; order Burkholderiales; family Burkholderiaceae; genus Burkholderia; species Burkholderia sp. Bp8984. The sequence continues at coordinate 172,097 of NZ_QTQN01000012.1, read as the reverse complement.
CATGGGCATGTCGGACGATGGCGTTTCGCTCAATCACTTCCGCTCGCAACTCGCGCTGATATCGCGGGTGGCCGGGATCGAATCGCCGGTCGACGGCGTGACGCCGGATATCGATGACGGCGAGCGTATCGCGCGCGATGCATTCAACGGCAAGCAGTTGGGATTCGGCGCGAAGCTGTGCATCCATCCGAAGCAGATCGGGTTCGTGCACCGATGCTTTCGACCGAGCGACGACGAAGCGCGCTGGGCCCGGCGGGTGCTCGATGCGATGCGCGATTCGAACGGCGGCGTGGTGACGGTCGACGGGAAGATGGTCGATCGGCCGGTGCTGTTGCGCGCCGAGCGGATCGCCGCGCTGGCTGCAGCCGTCAACGCCGGATCGAACGCCGCCGCCGGCGAATGCTCGGCGGCGTGAGTTGGGGTGGCCACGGCCGTCCGCTATCGTCGGATCAATGAACGGGTGCGTGCATGCCTGGGCGGCAAGCATCAGGCGGCGTTGCTTCTGTATTCGGTCGACTGACGGAAGATGGTGGAGATGCAAAAGTCTGGTCGCCGGGAAGATGCTCGTCGACGACGGTGATCGGCGTGGTCTTCATCTGGTCGACTCGCCACGGCGAAAGCGTTTCGATGAACGAGGGCACGACGGCATGGGGTGAGCCGCGATCACGGCGCGACAACGCACTTCGTCATCTGCCTCGTTGCGGTCGAAATAAGATGGACACCCGATCGACGATGCGCGTATGATGGTTTCATTCGAGCCTCCTTTTGCTGTTCGACCGCTCGCCCTTCACCTGCCACCGTGTTGCGTCGCGCATTGCCTCGCGCGCAACGTTTGTCCCTTTCACCACGACCCGTCGCGCCATGCATCAGGCGATGCTGGCTGCCTACGCTCGTCCTTGCGAGTCGCCGAGAAGCGATCGTCAGGAGTTCATGATGAGCATGCATATCTACCGTGGATTCGAGATCTATCCACTGATTTACCCGCACGTGCCTGCGCTGGATGGCTTGCCGCACAACTACGAGGCCGGCTTCGATGCAGCGGTCAAGATTTGTCTTCGCGGCACCACCGACACGCTGACGCAGAGCCAGACTTTCAGGCTCGTCGGCGACGGCCCGTTCGACACTGCCGGTGACGCACGGCGTGCGTCACTGCGCTATGCCGAGCGCGTCATTGACGACGATCGCGAAAAGCTGGCCTTCTTTTCGGACGCCCTCTGACACGACTCGCATGGCAGCGTGACTTGCCATCAGCATGGCAGCGTGACTTGCCATCAATTTGGAGGGCGAAATGATCGTCGACGAGCTTCTCGATCTGGTCCAGCGGTGCAAGCTCACTCGGAGCGATGCTGTCCTGCCCGCTGGAATGACCCATTCTGCGCGGTGCCATCAACAAGAGCTGCAGATGTTCGCGGCGGTGCGCGCATTTTCGATCGGAGCCGGGTATTCGGAGTTCGAATCCGACGCGATAGCGAGCACCGTCATGACACGACTCGGCTAGTTTTATTCGAACGTTTTCCAACAGGCATTACATGACAACCATCACACTGAAGATCAACGAACCCATCGATGTCGCGCTGCGGCGCTTCCGGCGCGGTATCGAGAAGACCGGGCTGATTCGCGAGTTGCGCAGTCGCACCAGCTACGAAAAGCCCACGACGGAGCGCAAGCGGAAAAAAGCCAGTGCAGTTGCCCGGCAGCGCTTGCGGGCGAAGCGCATGTTGCCGCCCCGCAAGATGTACTAGAAGAACGGCGGGAACAGCGTGCCGGCCGAGGGGGGCTTACGTCGCCGTACCGATCCCCGGCATGCGGTACCGCGGCCGGACGACGCAGGCAGCATGCCGGTCGGCCGCCGCGCAGCGGCAGGAAGAAATGATCGGTACGCGCGTCGCGCCATGCAGCAACCAGGATGAAAATCATGATCGGAAGGCGGCAAACATGAGTTGGTACTGCGACGCGGAACGCGAGTTGGCCCATATCAGACGATCGGTCGGGCTGCTCGAGCAAGCGCAACACGCCTTCATCAACCGATCGTCCGTGAACGATCCCGCGTACTGGAGAGTCAAGCTCGACAAGCTCCGCACACGATCCGAGCGAAGCAAGGTCCTCGCACTGCAGGTGGACGAGCTTTTGGTCCGCCTCGAACGCATTCAGGATTCGCGCTGCCGAAAATAGGAAGCTGCTCCTTCGTTCTCGTCTTGTTCCGGGTGCACGCGCATGGCAGGGAGCAGCCCACGGGAGTCGCATTCGAATTTCGGAGCAACACATGATTGACGCTAACCCAGGCAACACGTTTCGACACCTTCCACTCTCGCCCGAGCAAGACGCGGAAATCCGGCACTATATAAAGAAGAAGGCGCAAAAGGGCGAACCATGGGACACCCCCGAGTTGGCCATGATGCTCGCAGACATGCTTTCCCCGCCGCCTGGCGACGACGAGCAGCCAGAGACTATTGTTGAAGAAGTGAAACTGGCCTGCGAATATGCATTGACTTCGATCGACGAAGCCATGGAATCCGTATCTGCGAGTGAAGAGCGGCTCGCCGCGATGGAAGCCGAGGAAATGAAGCATCCCAGGCGGTAACGCAGCCACGATGCCCGACGCTCGAGCCACAGCTGCGCCACCGCCTTCTTGCCTTCAGCCAAATTGAGCGGCCAGCCATCCCTGCGCCCATTGCGTCGCGTACGCAATCGCATCGTCGCGCGCATCGAAGCCGGCCAGATCGCCGCTGGAATGCACCTCTCTCTCACCTCCGTCCAGCAGCGTCGTGGTGATTCTCGCATGTGCGATGTACTCGCCATCGGCCCTGCGGGGCGTCGGATCGATCCGGAAGCGTGTCGTATTGAAGAGCATGGGCTCCTCCCTGTCTGGTTGTCGCGAGCGGGGCTGCCGTGCGGGGCCGCACGAGCAGAAGCGTCCGCCGTCAGGATGTGTCGCGATCCGGCCGGCTTCACCATCCGGCCGTGGCCGCGCACGCTTCGATCGGGTCGATAACTTCGTCTGCAATGCGAACCGTTGGACCTCGTCGCGATGAAAATGGAAGAAACAACTGTGCTCACGAGAATTGATCACCGTTCGGTACCCTGTTACCTGATCCTCCGCGGTGGCTGGTCGACCTGTGTGCTGAATGCGGACCGTGTCGTTCTGCGCCGTGAAGCCAGTCCGCTGTTGCGGGCCTTTGCGCGAACCCGCGGAGAATGGGCAAGTATCGACGGTGTCGCATGGAACACCTTCTCCGATGCTGAAGGCCTTTCTGCGATCGAGCGACGGGAGACGCGATGTTATGCGCTGGTCAAGGGAACGGAAACCGAACACCAGTTGCGATTGTTGATGACCCTCTGACGTCAAGGTGCGGGCGAGTCTCGTGCGGTCCGACGCACGGGAAAGCTGAAGTTCGGTGCCGTGTGCGGGATGGTCGTCGCGGTCTCAAGTATGCTCGTCGACAGTCGGGCAAATTCGCCTATAAACACCACGTTTCCGGTCGATTCATGGGCAATTCGTACTCCGTGAGTACCTTTGACTTTTGCGACCGCCATCCCCGCGGGATCGACTTGACCGGAGCGTGATTTCGCTGCGCTTCGTGCCAAATCGGCAACGTGTCGATGCTTTGACATTCAAGCGAAGTTCGGCGCATGGTAGCCAGCAAGCGACTTCGACTCATGGCGCTATCCATGACGACGATGCCGCGTGCCGTACAGCATCGTTGCAGCACATCGCGATATGCTGGCGGGATGGCGGGCTGGGTTCGCGCTGTGCCGAGGGCAGTACGATTCGGCCTGATGGGCGACGAAGTCAGCCTGCGAGGCCGCAGGAACGCGAATTGCACGGTGCTGGGCGTAGCCGAATTCGCGGCCGCGGATTCAAGCTGAAGCTGCGTCACTGGAGAAGTCGGTGAGCACCGAGAGAGAGCTTTTTGAACAATGGTGGTTCCGCGACACGCCGGTGGAATATCGCGCCGACCTGGCCTATCGCGTTCGGGACCAGGGCGGCTACGTCAGGGGAACACGTGCGGCGGCCGCCTGGGATGGATGGCAGGGGGCACGTCAGGGCCAGAACTGGATTCCGGCGGATCAGCACTGCCCGACGCGTCAGGATGCGGACTCGGCGTCTAATGTGTTGGCGTGGGATTCACGAGGATTTGCGGTCGTTGCTCGATTCGACGACGTCGCGCTGCTGCAGTCGGCGTACACGCACTGGATTCCTCTGCCGCCCGCGCCGAAGGATTAGCTGCGGCGTCACGACGCGAGGTCGCCGGTTACGGCGCAGCTTGCAGTCAAACCATGTCGGCGGCCCGGCCAAATCGCATGAGCAGCCTCATCGGTTTCCCGGCCGCGGGCCATGCCCCCCCGAGCCGATCCGCCGCGCCGCTCTCAGGCGAAATAAGGCTCCAGCACCCGCTCGATCCAGTCCATGAACGCCCGAACGCGCGGCGACAGATTGCGCCGATGGGCCACGACGAGCCACGCGGCCAGCGGCTCCGGGCGCAGATCGGGCAGCACCTCCACCAGCGCGCCGCTTTCGATGTGAGCCGCGACCCCTGAATACCCGGCCTGGATCAAGCCGATGCCGGCCAGCCCGGCAGCGTGATAGGTCTGCACGCTGTTGACCTGCATCGCGCTCGGCAACGGCAGCGACGCATAGCCGGTGCCGTCCGGGTACTCCCATCCCGGATGACGCGCGCCGAGTGTCAGCGTGTAGTGGACCATCCGGTGTCCCTGGCCGAGCAGATCGTCGAGCGTATGCGGTACGCCGTATCGCGCCAGGTAGCCGGGGCTCGCCGCATTGATCATGCGCAGCCGGCCCAGCGGTCGCGCGATCAGCGTCTCGTCCACGATCGGGCCCAGACGGATCACGCAATCGAAGCCTTCCTGGACGAGATCGACACGCCGATCGGTGCTCGACAGCTCCAGTTCCAGCTCCGGATGCGCGGCCAGCAGTTGCGGGAGTGCGGGAACCACGACACTGCGGGCCAGTTCGGTCGGCATGTCGACGCGCAATCTTCCCCGCAGTCGCGAGCCGTTGCCGGAGAACATCGACTGCAATTCCTGGACTTCGGCCAGCAGGTCCCGTGCGCGCGAATAGAACGCGCGTCCGTCCTCGGTCAGCTGCACGCTCCGCGTCGTCCGATGCAACAGCGCAACGCCCACGTCGCGCTCGAGTCGACGGATCACCATCGAGACACGTCCCTTCTGGATGCCCAGGCTTTCGGCCGCCCGCGTGAAGCTCGTCATTTCGGCGACACGGGCAAAGATCAACAGCGCATCGAGGTTTTGCATTGTTCACTCGGCGAGTAACAGAACGTTCAATCGGCCGTCATTTATAACTCAATTGCGACTCAGTAGAGTGCTTTCCGATGTCGTCTCCCGACGACCACCTGAACGAAAGGGCGCAACCATGACACAACACATCGCACCGGTTAAGACGGCCGTCGTCTACCACTCCGGCTATGGGCATACCCGGCGTATGGCAACGGCTGTCGCCGAGGGCGCCGGCGCCGTCCTCGTCGCAATCGACGCCGACGGAAACATCGCACCGGACGCGTGGGACACGCTCGCGGGCGCCGACGCCATCCTGTTCGGCTCGCCGACCTACATGGGCGGCCCCAGCTGGCAGTTCAAGAAGTTCGCCGACGCATCGTCGACGGCCTGGTTCGACGGCCGGTGGCGCAACAAGATCTTCGGCGGCTTCACCAATAGCGCGAGCGTCAACGGCGACAAGCTCAATACGCTCGAATACTTCGTGCTGCTCGCCGGGCAGCACGGCGGTGTCTGGGTGAGCATGGACATCAAGCCGGCGAACCTGAAGGCGTCGATGCGCGACGACCTGAATCGCATGGGCTCCTATCTCGCGCCGATGTCGCAGACGCCGGCCGACGCGTCGCCCGACGAGATGTCGCCAGGGGATCTCGAGACGGCACGCCGCTATGGCGCACGCGTCGCAACGATCGCCGGACAGTTTCGGGCAGGGCACGCGCGAATCAGCTGACATCCCGGCGTGCGGGGCGCCTGACCGGACGCCACCGCACGCTTTCCAGCCGACCATGAGGAAACGGCCATGAAATACAAGCAACTAGGCCGCACCGGCCTGTATGTCTCCGAGCTGTGTCTCGGCACGATGACGCTGGGCGGCAATGCCGATGCCGGCATGTGGGCGTCGATCGGCGCGGTCGGCCAGGACGACGCGACCCGGCTGATTTCCCGCGCACTGGCCGAGGGCATCAACTTCATCGATACCGCCGACATCTACTCGTTCGGTCAGTCGGAACGCCTCGTCGGACAGGCGCTCCGGGACCTCGGCGTGCCGCGCGGCGAGATCGTGCTGGCGACGAAGACGGCGGGCGTGATGGGCCCGAAGCCCAACGATCAGGGGGCGTCGCGCGGCCACATCATGGATTCCGTGCAGCGAAGCCTGGAACGGCTCCAGGTCGACCACATCGACCTCTACCAGATACACGCGAACGACCCCGTCACGCCGATCGAAGAGACGCTGCGGGCGCTCGACGATCTGACGCGGCAGGGGCTGGTTCGCCATGTCGGCGTCTCGAACTGGCGCGCCGGAAAGATCGGGAAGGCGCTCGGGCTCAGCCAGGCGCTCCATGCGACGCGCTTCGAGACGCTGCAGGCCTACTATTCGATCGCCGGACGGGACGTCGAGCACGAACTGGTGCCGCTCGCGATCGACGAGCAGATGGGCCTCCTCGTCTGGTCGCCGCTCGCCGGGGGACTGCTTTCGGGGAAGTTCGGCCCCGGGGCGCCGGCCGAAGCAGGGTCGCGGCGCAGCCATTTCGATTTTCCGCCGGTCGATCTCGAGCGGGCCTGGCCGTGCGTTGCCGCGATGCGCGCCATCGCCGACGCGCGCGGTGTGTCGGTCGCGCGGATCGCGCTCGCGTGGTTGCTCGCCAAGCCGCATGTCACGAGCGTCATCATCGGCGCCAAACGGGTCGAACAGCTCGAAGACAATCTCGGCGCGGCCGAGGTCGCGCTGACCGCGGACGAACTCGCGCATCTTGATGCGGTCAGTGCGGTGCCTGCCGGCTATCCCGGCTGGATGATCGATCGCCAGGCGGCGGGCAGGCGGCCGCAGCCGTTCACGCGCGGCGCGTCGAAACAGGACCGGTGACGCCGCATCGCGCGGCGCGGCGTTCGGCCTGCGCGATGCGGTCGCCGCGGCGGTAACGGCTAGAATTGCGGTTTTAGCCCGGAACACGTCCATGTCTTTTGCCTCGCTTGGCCTGATCGATCCCTTGCTGCGTAATCTGCAGGACCTCAATTACCAGACACCGACGCCGGTGCAGGCCAAGGCGATTCCCGCGGTGCTCGGCGGCAAGGACGTCATGGCCGCGGCGCAGACCGGCACCGGCAAGACGGCGGGTTTCGCGCTGCCGCTGTTGCAGCGGCTGGTGCAACACGGGCCGGCGGTGTCCAGCAACCGTGCGCGTGTCCTGGTGCTGGTGCCCACGCGTGAGCTGGCCGAACAGGTGCTGCAGAGCTTCGTCGCGTACGGCAAGGGCCTCGACCTGCGGTTCCTGGCCGCCTACGGCGGTGTGAGCATCAACCCGCAGATGATGAAGCTGCGCAAGGGCGTGGATGTGCTCGTTGCCACGCCGGGCCGTCTGCTGGACCTCAACCGGCAGAACGCGGTGCAGTTCGATCAGGTGCAGGCGCTGGTGCTGGACGAAGCCGACCGGATGCTCGATCTGGGTTTTGCGCGCGAACTCAACGCCGTCTTTGCTGCGTTGCCCGCCCGGCGCCAGACGCTGCTGTTCTCCGCCACGTTTACCGACGATATTCGCGCGATGGCGGCGACCATTCTGCACAGCCCGGTCGATATCAGCGTCAGCCCGCCCAACGTCACGGCCAGCAAGATCAAGCAGTGGGTCGTGCCGGTGGACAAGCGCAACAAGCCCGACCTCTTCATGCACCTGGTGGCCGAGAACAACTGGGACCACGCGCTGGTGTTCGTCAAGACCCGCAATGGCGTGGACTACCTGGCGGCGATGCTGGATGAAGCCGGCTACGCGGTCGACACCATCCACGGCGACAAGCCGCAGCCCGCGCGCCTGCGTGCGCTGGAGCGCTTCAAGACGCGCGAAGTGCAGATGCTGGTCGCGACCGATGTCGCGGCGCGCGGGCTGGATATCGACGACCTGCCGCTGGTGATCAACGTGGATCTGCCGATCGTCGCGCAAGACTATGTGCACCGTATCGGCCGTACCGGCCGCGCGGGCGCCAGCGGCGTGGCGGTGTCGCTGGTGTGTGCCGATGAAGCACCGCAGCTGGCCGCGATCGAAGCGCTGATCCGGCAGACGCTGCGCCGTGAAGAAGAGCCGGGTTTCGAAGCCGAACACCGCGTGCCGGAAACCAGCGCGACGGGGCAGATCATCAAGAAGCCCAAAAAGCCGAAGAAACCCAAGGTGCCGCAAGGTGGGGCGGGTGCCATGCCGGCGGCCGGCAAGAAGCCGAAGCCGCAAGGTGGGGACGGCAAGCGAAAGGCCGAGGGGCAGCGTGCCGGCGCCGCGGGTAAGGCGGCAAGCGTGTTGAGCGGCAGTCCGTTCAGCGTGCAAAAGCCGCGCGGCAAACCCGCCGGCAAGGCGGCTGCGGGTTCACGCAAGCCGGCCGGGAAACCCGCCGGTGGTCGCGGCAAACGTCAACCCTGATCGACGGGGATGAGGCGTGCCGGCCGCCGCCGCTCGGCCGGAGCTTCCCGATCGTCGTCACGCGTTCTGCAACCGTCGACGTTCAAGGCGGTTGCGCAACAGGCCCGCGATCAACGCGCCGATGATCAGGCACACGTAGAGGGTGACGAGATAGTGACGCCACGCGTCAAGGGCGAGCTGGTGTGAAACCAGTTTCGGATCGGGGGGCAGATACAGCGAGCCCTTCGCCTCGACGACCCGCATCATATGAACAAAGCCGCCTGCGGAGAGCAACGGCAGCAGGGCGACGAATGCCAGCAGTGCGGGTTTGGCGCGGCACGCCCACGGATGATGGCGCAACCGGAACCACAGTCCGAGACATCCGTGTATCCAGCCGGGTGCGAGCAGGGCCAGTTGCAGGCCCTGCGTGCCGCTGGTGAGCAGCACGGTGACGACACGCTCGTAGTCCGGCTCGAAGCCGTAGAGCGAGGACGCGAGCCGGGTTGTCACCGCGTGGCGGATCAGCAGCAGCGGCAGGCTGAGGCCTGCCCAGAGGCGGAGCCATTCGGCGGGCGGCAGGGTCCAGTGGCGGCGCCCGTATATCGTGTGCAACGCCAGCGCAAAATGAAGCGAAGCCGCGCCGTACAGCACGAACGTCCCCGGTGCGCTGCGCCAGAGCCGCAACGCCAGCACGAGACCGCGTCCGGCGAGTTCGAGTGACCAGATTCCGAGTGCATGATTGATCAGGTGCAGAAAGAGATAGGTCAGCAGCACCACGCCCGATCCGAGCTGGAGACCGCGCAGCACGGATTGCATCCGGACTTTCGATTCACGGTGCGGTGTGCGCACCGCGGGCGATTCCTGTTTGGTATCCGTTGCATGGGCCGTGTCGATGATGTCCATAGGGGTCACCCGGTTCGTGTTTCCTGCAATACCGTGAGCACACGACGGTTATTCCCGGATTCGACGGGACTGCCGGGAGAAGGCAATCCGAGGGGCGACCGCGCTCGACGCGCACGAGCACGTTGCAGCGGCGTTTGGTGAACGCTCAAACCGACGCATGAGCGGCGCTTTGCGAATGAGGCTCGACTTCCTCAGCCGCCATCGACGAATCTCGATCCGGCGGGATTTCTCGGCCTTGATCGAAAGGTATTCGCAAGGCATGGTTTTGATTTCGGTTAATCAGGGTATTTTTGATTTTTGACGTCCGCGATTTTTACTTCCTGCCAGTCGTCAAAAATATTCTTTCGGCCGATCGCGCGATCTGCTTCGATTTATTGCGGAACCATACCCTAAAAAATTCGGGCCATCCGATTTTGGTCATGTCGACCCGGTCGGTGTCTCCGCCGTCACTGCCGGTTTGACGCTCAGCCCCGCCAGACGGCGTAATGCGAAGGAAGAGACGAGAGATCTCTCGGAAAACCGCGCGGATTTTCAGGCACTGATCGGTGCATCAACGCCCGATGCCGTTGGCGTTTCGTCTGAGAAAATCAATGCTCAACGATATCCCGAATGACCGAGAATTTCCCTATTCAACATATGAAAGTTTCGCAATATGCACTGCGAACTGCGACCCCTTTACTATTTACCGCTCAAATGTAAAAAGACGTGACCCGTCAATCAGTTCCGGAATCCAGGTCAGAACAATTCCGCATACTCCGTATCAGCAGAAATTGCGCCCGGTCCGACCCTTCTCTCGGCGCATTCAGCGCTCGTTACGTCCTTTGCATTTCGTAACAACTCGGGTTGATTCGTCAGGGCTCGCTGTTTTAAATTTTGCCCGTCGCCCAGCAGCATCCGGCAGTCGGGCGACCTTTCAATCTGCAAGTCACGCATGCCGGATACCCGGATGGCCAGCCATCCGACACTACAAGTCTGCACGCCGTGCGGGCTTGATCAAGTGGTCGAACTCGCGATGGGTGTCGGTTCGACTGCATTCAGCCCATTGCGACCGGACGCACCGGAATGGGCTCACCACGTTGTTCATGTCATGCCGAACTGGAGCCAGCTTGATAGCGGAATCCATGATCGAATTTTGATGTTTGCGTCGCAATCCTAAATATGTATCGACGGAATTCGCCCAGATTCACGACGGTACAACTTAACTTTGCGCACCGCGCCGATAAAGGACAGAAAATGGAATTCGTACGAATGGGAATCGTCTATGTTCATCTCATTGCCTGCTGTGTCGCGATTGGTCTCGTGCTGACCAGCGACATTGCCATGGTCAGGCAACTGCTGGATACCGACGCGCCTACCGATCCTGCCCAGGTTCATCTGGCCAGCCTGCAGCGCACCGTCACGTTGGCGCTGACGATTCTCTGGATCACCGGCATCGCGATCATTGCGTTCGACATGCGGACCCAGGGTCTCCGGTATCTCGGCAATCCCAAGCTGCAGGCCAAGATCGGCATCGTCGCGTTGCTGACCTTCAACGGTATCGCGCTGCACTCCGCGGTCCTGCCGGCATTGCGGAAAGCGGGATCCTTGCTGAAGCTTTCGTTCGAACGGCGCATGGTTGCCATTTTCGCGGGCGTGATTTCCGCCGTCTCGTGGTTCTATGCGGCAATGCTTGGCGTCGGGCGCCCGTTGAGCTGGAAGTATTCCCTGGTCCAGATCCTGGCCGCTTACCCGGCACTGATCGCCGGTGGCATCGCGACCATGTTGTTCATCACGGCAGTGGCGAAATCCAGGACGTCCGTGGAACGACGCAATACCGAAAAGGTGGCGGCCTACTGATCGCCGCCCTCCGGGAGGATGCTCGCTGCTCGCGGCAGTGCGCATCCTCTCGTCACACACGTGTGCGTGCTGGCCAGCGTCCAATTCCAAACGTTCGGCTGCACGCGGGCACGCGGGCACGCGCCAGGCGCGCGTTGTCCCCATCCCCCTCCTCGCGCAGAGCCGGATCGTACGTGATCCGAAGCGTTCGCCGCCGGAAGAACGAACCGGCGACGCGATCAATGAAAGAAGAGCGCCCGCATGCCGAACGTGTGATGCGCTTCGGCCGCCATCAGCACCATGAGCACGAGCAGGCACAGCGGCGGTATCAGGATCGCGTACACCAGCGCCAGACGCTCCCACATCATGTGCATGAAGATCGACACGATCAGCCCGGCCTTGGCGATCATGAGCACGACGATCAGCACCCAGCGCATCACGCCTTGCACCTTGAAGTAGTCGACCAGGTACGACAACGTGCTCAGGACGAACAGCAGGCCCCAGATTTTCAGGTAGATGCCGATCGGGTGCTGCTGGCCGTGCGCGGCGTCGGGTCGATCGGCGGGATCGGTGTGGTCCATGGCCTGCCTCACCACAAATAGAACAGCGCGAAGATGAACACCCACACCAGGTCGACGAAGTGCCAGTACAGGCCGGCGATCTCGACGATCTGGAAGTTGCCGTGCTCGGTGAACCCCGGCTGCAGGATCTTGCGTGCGATCAGCAGCAGGTAGATCACGCCGCAGGTCACGTGAAAGCCGTGGAACCCGGTGATCATGAAGAAGCATGCGCCGAACTGCGTGGCGCCCAGCGGGTTGCCCCACGGGCGGATGCCTTCATGGACGATCAGCTTGGTCCATTCGAAGGCCTGCATCGACACGAAGGTCACGCCGAGCAGCGCGGTCGCCAGCAACAACGCGGCGGCGCGCCGGGCATTGCGCCGATAGCCGAAATTCACGGCCATCGCCATCGTGCCGCTGCTGGTGATCAGCGTGAACGTCATGATCGCGATCAGCAGCAAGGGCACCTCGACGCCGGCCACGGTGAGCCCGAACACCTTCGACGGGTCGGGCCACGGCGCCGTGGTCGACATGCGCACCGACATGTAGCCGATCAGGAAGCTGCTGAACACGAAGGTGTCCGACAGCAGGAAGATCCACATCATCGCCTTGCCCCACGGCACCTTGAAGGCTTCGCGGTCGGCCGACCAGTCCGTGACGATGCCGCGCCAGCCGTCGGGCCCGGCGTCGGCGGGCGGGGTGGTGGCGGATTCGGGCGGGAGCGGAGGCGAGGTCATGGCGCGGCTCCATACAGCGGTCCGCAGATGGCGGCGACAACCGCGGGGGTGAGCCACCACATTGCCGCCAGCAACACGAGCCAGACCGCCAGCAGGAAATGCCAGTAGAGCGCGCACAGCGAAATGGCGCGCTGAGCGCGGAACGGATCCGCACGCCGGCGCTGCGCGATCGTCACGGCCCAGGCCGCCAGCCCGCCCAGCACGTGCAGTCCGTGCAGGCCGGTGAGCAGGTAGAGGAAGCTGTTGGAAGGATTGGCGACGACGGTTTGCCCGGCCGCCGACAGCATGCGCCAGGCGATCAGTTGCCCGATCACGAACACGGCGGCCAGCACGCCGCCGCCCACCAGCCACGCCACGCGATGCCCGGTCAGCTGCCGGGCACGCTGTATGGCGACGCTGGCCAGCGCGAGCGCGCCGGTGTTCCACCACAGCAGCGCCGGATGCGGGATCGGCTGCCAGTCGGGCTCGCGCATGCGCATGCCGTAGGCGAGCAGCAGCAATGAAAACAAGGCCGTCGCCACGGCCATGAACACGATCAGGCCGACGCGGCTCGCATTCGGCAGGACGGGCGGCGGCGTGTCGGGAACGAAGGGGCGCGGCAGCGTGGTCATTTGCGTGCCTCGCCGGGTTGAACCGTCGGGCGGGCCGGTTCCGGCTCCGGCGCCGTTGCAGGCGGCTGGTTTTGCGGGACGAAGTCTTCCGCTTGTCCCGGCGGGCTGTATTCGTACGCCCAACGGTAGACGACCGGCAGCGCGGCGCCCCAGTTGCCGTGCACCGGCGGCGTTTGCGGCGTCTGCCATTCCAGCGTGGTGGCCCGCCACGGATTGCCGTCGGCACGCTTGCCGCGTACGAGGCTCCACGCCAGGTTGTACAGGAACAGCAACTGTCCGACCCCCACGATCAGCGCGGCGACGGTGATGAACGTGTTGAGCGTCTGCGCCGAATGCGGAATGAAGCTGTAGCCCTCGTACGCGTAATACCGCCGCGGCATGCCGAGGATGCCGAGATAGTGCATCGGGAAGTAGATCGCGTACGTGCCGAGGAAGGTGATCCAGAAGTGCGCGCGCCCGAGCCTGTCGTCGAGCATGCGGCCCGTCACCTTCGGATACCAGTGGTAGAGGCCGCCGAACACTACCAGGATCGGCGACACGGCCATCACCATATGGAAGTGCGCGACCACGAAGTACGTGTTCGACAGCGGAATGTCCACGCTCACGTTGCCGAGGTAGAGCCCGGTCAGCCCGCCCAGCACGAAGGTGCTGATGAAGCCGATGGCAAACAGCATCGGCACGGTCAGGTGGATATCGCCGCGCCACAGCGTCAGCACCCAGTTGTAGACCTTGAGGGCGGTCGGGATGGCGATGATGAGCGTGGTGGTGGCAAAGAAGAAACCGAAGTACGGATCCATGCCGGCGACGAACATGTGGTGCGCCCAGACCACGAAGCTCAGTGCGCCGATGACGACGATGGCCCACACCATCATCCGGTAGCCGAAGATGCTCTTGCGCGCGTGGGTGCTGATGAGGTCCGACGCGATGCCGAAGGCCGGCAGTGCGACGATGTAGACCTCCGGATGCCCGAAGAACCAGAACAGGTGCTGGAACAGCAGCGGGCTGCCGCCGGCATGCTTGAGCGACTGCCCCATCGACACCACGGCCGGTATGAAGAAACTGGTGCCGAGCGTCCGGTCGAGCAGCATCATCACGGCCGACACGAACAGCGCCGGAAACGCCAGCAGCGCCATGATGGTCGCGATGAAGATGCCCCACACCGTGAGCGGCATGCGCATCAGCGTCATGCCGCGCGTGCGCGCCTGCAGCGTCGTGGTGACGTAATTCAGGCCGCCCATGGTTGCCGCGACGATGAAGATCGCCAGCGACACGAGCATCAGCACGATGCCCCATTCGACGCCCGGCGTGCCGGGCAGGATGGCCTGGGGCGGATACAGCGTCCAGCCCGCGCCGGTCGGCCCGCCCGGCACGAAGAAGCTCGCCACCAGCACCAGCACGGCCAGCAGGTAGACCCAGTAGCTCAGCATGTTGAGAAACGGGAACACCATGTCACGCGCGCCCAGCATCAGCGGGATCAGGTAGTTGCCGAAGCCGCCGAGGAACAGCGCGGTCAGCAGGTAGATCACCATGATCATCCCGTGCATGGTGACGAACTGGTAGTAGTGGTTGGCGTCGATGAAGCTGAACTTGCCGGGAAAGCCGAGCTGCAACCGCATCAGGTCCGACAGGACGAGGCCGACCAGGCCGATGGCGATGGCCGTCAGCGCATACTGCACGGCGATGACCTTGTGGTCCTGGCTCCAGACGTAGCGGGTCCAGAAGCTTTTCGGGGCGTGGTCGAGGTGCGCGTAGGGCATTGCGTCTGCTCCGCTAGGGCTGGCGGTTGGCCGTGCTGCCGGCAGCCGGGCCGCCTTGCGATTCGATGTAGGTCACCAGCGCGGTCAGCTCCTGATCGCTCAGGTCGAAATGCGGCATGATGGGCGAATAGCCCTTCACGACGCGGGCCGCCGGATCGCGGATGAAGGCGCGCAGATAGGCGTCGTCAACTTTCGCGGTGCTGCCGTCGGCCATCGTTTCGGTCTTGCCGTACAGGCCCTTCCAGGTCGGACCCACGCGCGGGCTGCCGTCCACGGTATGGCAGGCGAAACAGCCCTTGGCCGCGGCGAGCGCCTTGCCCTGGTCGGCAAGCGCCTGCGCGCTGCCGCCTGGCGTTGCCGCCGCGGCCTGAACCTTGGCCTGCTGCCGCTGCGCGAAGGTGGTCTGCTGCGCGAGCCAGCGCGAGAACGCTGCATCGTCTTCCACCACCACCACGCCGCGCATGCCCGCGTGCCCGACACCGCAAAGCTGCGCGCACAGGATGTCGTAACGGCCTGCCTTGGTCGGCGTGAACCAGAAGGTCGTCACCATGCCGGGCACCATGTTCATGCGCGCACGAAACGGCGGGACATAGAAGTCGTGCAGCACGTCGAGCGACCGTGTCAGGACCTGGATCGGCCGGTTCAGCGGCAGATGGACCTCGGGCGTCTCGATCAGGTAGTTGTCGCGGCCGTTGGGGTCGGCGGGGTTCAGGCCGAAGGGATTGTCGCTGCCGATATAGCGCACGTCCGTCGTGCCCAGCTTGCCGCCGGGGCCGGCGAAGCGGAAGCGCCATTGCCATTGCCGGCCGAGCACCTCCATCTGCAGCACGTTGCGCGGCGGCCGGATGTAGTCCGCATAGACGAACAGACCGGGGGCCAGCAACGCCGCGACGCCGACGGCGGTCAGGCCGATCAGCCACCATTCCAGCCGCCTGTTGTGCGGCTCGTAGGCCGCGCGATGCCCGCCGCGGTGGCGGTAGCGCATCAGCGCGATCGCGATGAACAGGTTGATGGCGATGAAGAACGCGCCGGTGATGACGAGCGTGATCGTCAGCATGTCGTCCATGCGCACCCAGTTCGACGCGATCGGCGTGATCCACCAGGGACTGGCAAAGTGAAACCCCACCGCCAACGCGATGATCACGATCAGGGCAATCGCAAGCACCATGGGCCGCCTCGCCGCGCGTCACTCGCCGGAGCCGCCAACCGGCGCTCCGGGCATCGTCGTGCCGCCTTGCCGAATTTCGTACGATTGTTTGCCGGCAATCCACCAGGACCGATTCGCCAGGCGGCGTCGGCGGCTCTAAAGAAAAAGGTAGTCTGCTGCCTTGCATCGCGCAAGGCAGCGCAAGAGGAAGGGGGGAAGCACCCCATACCCGCGTCGCACCACGGACGGCGTCACCTGCCGCGACAACATGCAAAACGGCCGCCTCCGGCGTGAGTTGTCGAGGCAGCCGTCCCGCGCGGCGCGAAGCAACGGCATGTCAGTGCATCGCGTTCTGCTTGCGCCGTTCGAGCATGCCGTAGACGACGGCGGTGACCACGCCGAACAGCAGGTTGGCCAGCAACGGTCCGGAACCCCGCTCCGAGATGAACCACGGGAACACGGCGGTCATCACGTAGAAGTTCCATACGTACGCGACGATCCCGAAAGCCAGCCCGATGACGGCCTCCATGCCGACGCTCGAATCGAAGCGGAACGGCGCCATGATCGCGGCGAGGATCATCCCCATGATGGCGCCGAGCACGTAGTGCAACAGCAGTGCCACTCCCACGATGCTGAAGCTGAACACCGACATCTGTTCGAGCGCGCCACGGCCCATCACCATCGCCGCGATCTTGTGGGTCGGCTGCCACGGACTTTCATCGAGCACCATGGTCGACCAGAAGAATTCGAGCACGATCACCAGGGCGCCCCCGGCAAGCCCGGCCACGGCCGCGGCGAGCCAGTCCGGCATGCGCCGTTGCCAATGATGCGATTGAATGTGCAGTTCCATACGACCTCCTTGCTGACGGTTCGCGCGTCGAAAATACGTCGGCTATTCGATTCAGAATGGCAGATATGGGGGGCAACGCAAGGTGCAAAAACCCTGCGCGTCGCATGGCAGTACGGTGTTCCGTTCAGGATCGGCTTGCGGCGGGCGTCGGCGGCGCGACACGGGAGCGGAGTCCGTGACGTTGCGCGGTCACGCGCATCTCACCGGATGCAACGCCAAAAGGGCAGCGGGCCGTCACGGAATCGTCCTCGTGCCGGCGTGCCGGGGTAAATTAAGTACTCCGACAAATCGTCTGCGTGGACGGATGCCGGTTTCACCCTTGCCTGCTGCCGACCCGCTCGATGCGGGGCGGCCCCAGGCGCCGTGCATGCCGGGTTCCGCGTGTCAGGGAAAAACCGGTGACGTAGGCTCGCCGCCCTCCAGATCCGCCTTCGGAAAATGCTGGGCGATCATCTGCTCGATTTCCTGCTCTCGCAATGCCGGCACGTCGGCCATGATCAGAATCTGGCCTTCCTTGATCGCCTCCCGAAATCGCTCGAGTCGCGCGTTCGGTTCGGCGATGCCGATCATCCCGGCCGTCCACGCCCCGAAGCCCGCACCCGCCACCGTCAATGCGACGACGGCGCCGCCCGCGATCACGAGCTCGGCAGGCGGGTAGACGAGCGCGACGAGGCCGATGAGCGCGCCCGTTGCGCCGCCGAGCGCGACGCCGCGCTCGAGCGCGTGCACGACATCGCTGCTTTGCAGCAAGGACGCTTCGGGTAACTCTTCGAGCGTGACACTGTGATCCGCGAGGACATGGATATGGCGCCAGATGATGCGAGCGCGCAGCAAGTCATCCACGATGGCCTTCGCCATCTGCGTGTCGGGTACGAGGAAATAGAGGCGCCTCATGTCGGCCCCCTTTTTTCAGTCCGGAATACGTTCTATTTTATGTCAGCTCCGGCCGCGCGGTAGGCGGGTACGTACCGGATGGAACCACCGGCAACGTCGAGCTTTAACCTCCATACCAAACGAAATCGCAGGTAGGACGGCCTTCAAAAAATCTCCAATGCAGTATCAGATTCAATAATTGTCGCTGCCGGATAATTTGTCCGAGCGTGCGGTTCTCTACACTTTTCATCGTCGAAAGCCAAGGCATTCGATGTCGGCGAGGAGCCGACTTTCCCCGGCCGCGTCATTGCGCAAGTCGGTTAAGGACCACGCATCGCTTGACGTGACGGAAATCTTTTATCGTTCATTCGGAGTCCGATGTGATAGACGAACGCGCTCGATCGAGCCAGTATGGAAAGATTGTCTGCAAGCTTCTGCTGATGACCTGGATCTTCACTGCACCTGCAATCGGCCATGCGCAAACTGCAGCGCCCGCCCCCGTGCCGCTTCCGCATGTTGCCGTGCTGGCCACGGGTGGCACCATCGCCGGCACCGGTCTCAGCGAGACGCAAAGCACGGGCTACAAGTCCGGTGTGCTCACGGCGGATGCGCTGCTGAAATCCGTACCTTCGCTCGGGAAAGTGGCGCAGGTTTTCGGAGAGCAGGTGTCGAATGTCGGGAGCGAGAACATCACCAACGAAGTCTTGCTCAAGCTCGCGAAGCGCGTGAACCAGCTTCTTGGACTGCCCGACATCGCAGGTGTCGTCATCACGCACGGCACGGACACGCTCGAGGAAACCGCCTATTTCCTCAACCTCGTCGTGAAAAGCGACAAGCCCGTCGTGATTACCGGTTCGATGCGCCCGTCGACCGCGCTCAGCGCCGACGGTCCCGGCAACATCCTTCAAGCGGTGACGGTCGCGGCGTCGCCGGCGGCGCGCGGACGAGGCGTCATGGTCGTGCTCAACGATCGCATCGGCTCCGCCCGATATACGACGAAGACCAATGCGAACACGCTCGATACATTCAAAAGTCCCGACGACGGCCATCTGGGCACGCTGATCGACAACGTACCGCATTTCGAAACCGCCGTGACCAAACTGCAGACCACGCAGACACCGTTCGACATAGCGAAGCTGGATTCACTTCCCGAGGTCGATATTGTCTACGGGCACCAGAATGATGGCGGTTACCTGTACGACGCAGCGGTCGCGCACGGCGCCCGCGGGATCGTCGTCGCGGGCGTCGGCGCCGGCAGCGAATCCTTGCTTGCGCTTCCGTCCATCAAGAAAGCCGTCGACAAGGGTGTGATCGTCGTCCGGTCATCGAGGACCGGAAGCGGTTACATCCCTGATGATCCGGCGTATATCGGTCTGCTCGGCGACAACCTCAATCCGCAGAAAGCCCGCATCCTCTTGATGCTCGCGCTTACGGTGACGCATAACCCCGAGCAGATTCAACAGATGTTTCAGCGGTTCTAGGCGGCGCCCGAACGCACGACGCGGCTTTGCTGGCCGGACGGCAACAGCCGTCCGGCCTTTGCTTTTCGAGCGCGCCCAAAAGCCTCGGTTTCAGCCCTGATAGAAAGCAGTATCAGAGTTCGTAATACTGTCATGTGACCTGCTGTTTTCCTGAAGTCGTCGCTCTACACTGGTTTTCAACGCGCATCGGCATGGGCGCCATACCAGAGACAGGAGACAGACGTGAGCAAACAGGTACTACTGGAAGACTTGCCGCTTCGCCCATTCCATGTGGGCGTGGCGTTCAGCGGGACGGGCGGCCAATTCAGCGATGGCTTCGTGCTGGGCATCATCGGCATCGCGGTGAGCATGGCAGCCGGTCCGATGCACCTCGATGCGCTTTGGATGGGACTGCTCGGCGCGGCATCGCTCGCAGGGCTTTTCTTCGGCAGCATGTTCGCCGGCCCGATCGCTGACAGGTATGGTCGCCGAACGATATTCGCATGGGACATGCTGCTTTTCGCGCTCGTCTCGGCCGCCCAGTATTTCGTGACGTCGCCCGCGCAATTGCTGGTGTTGCGTCTCGTGCTCGGACTCATCCTCGGCGCCGACTACGTCGTGAGCAAATCGCTCGTGACCGAATATTCGCCACGCCGATACCGTGGCCGGCTGCTCAGCGTGCTCGCAGCCGCCTGGGCGGCGGGTTATGTCGGCGCCTACCTCGCAGGCTTCGCGATGCGCGATACAGGCCCCGATGCGTGGCGAATCATGCTGGCGGCGAGCGGCGTTCCCGCGTTGCTGATTCTCCCGTTCCGCCTGCTCGTGCCCGAATCGCCGATGTGGCTCATGAAACGCGGACGGGGAGACGAAGCCCTTGCCATTGTCCGTCGCAGATTCGGCCCGGAAGTCACGCTTGCGATGACGAAGGCGGCCGTGCCACAGCAAACGACGAGAGCCTGGTCGCAACTGTTCTCGCCGCGCTGGCGCAAGAACACGCTGGTCGGATGCGTGTTCTACACCTGCCAGGTCATTCCTTATTTTGCGTTGGGCACGTTTGCGCCAAAGGTGCTCGAGGCGCTGCACGTCAAGGACAAGTTCGTGGGCGGCCTCGTCTACAACATTCTGCTCCTCGCGGGCGCCGTGATAGGCCTGCTGTTGATCGACCGGATTTCGCGTCGCACGTTCCTGATCGGAACCTTCTATCTTGCGGCGTTAGGCCTCGCGGTGCTGACTTATGCGAACTTCGGTCCCATCGGAACGATGCTCGTCTTCGGTCTCTTCGCGTGCATTCTTTCGGCCGCCGCGAACCTCGAGTTCGTCTATCCGCCCGAACTCTTTCCAACACATCTTCGCGCGTCGGGCGTAGGCCTTGCGGTTGCTTCAAGCCGATTCGGTTCGGCCATCAGCACCTTCCTGCTGCCGATCGCCGTGCAGCAGGCCGGCATTCATGCGGCATTGAGCGTGTGCGTCGCGGTACTGGTCTTCGGCGGCGTGTTCTGCCACTTCATGGCGCCTGAAACCGGCAGCGAGCATCTTGCCGACGTGAAGTCCGACGGCGCGCCGGAAGATCTTGCCCATGCCGCGGGACACCATGATGCGACGCTCGCGATATCCGCATCGAATGGACGCACGACGCGTCCTTGACCTTCGGCGTGTCGTCGATGACGGCCGCTACAGGACGCCCACATGAGGACTCGACATGCCGTCTCACAAACCCATTGACATGCACGCGGTGCAGGTCTTCGTCGCCGTCGCGGAAGAGGGAAGCATGTCCGCCGCGGCAGCGCGGATGGGCATATCGCAATCGGGCGTATCCCAGATCATCCGGCAACTGGAAGACGAACTGGGTGTCGTGCTGGTGAATCGGACCACGCGGCCGATGGCGCTGACGCCCTTCGGCATCGCGCTCAGAAATCGCGGTGCGGTACTGAGCGAGGAAATCGCGAATCTCAAGGCGCAAGTCGTCGAAGCGGGGCGCGGGATCAAACCCGACTTGCGCATCGGGCTGGTCGATTCGTTCGCATCTACTTGCGGCTCGGTCTTCACGAAGAAGTTGATCGGCAAGGTGTCACAGTTGTCGATCCGCACGGGCCTGAGCCCTCAACAAGGCGAGGCGCTGCTGCGCCGGGATCTGGATCTGATCGTCACGAGCGATCCGCTGATCGATGCCAACGATGTCGTGCGATACCGCCTGTTCTCCGAGCGCTATTTCGTGATCACACCGAAAGGCCTCGGCATCGCCGTGAAGACGCTCGACGACCTGCGCACACTGAGCGACAGCATGCCCATCGTGCGATTCAACCGGACGTCTCAGGTGGGCCTGCAGATCGAGAGATATCTTCGGCGTATCGAGATTCGCGCGCCCGCGCGGCTCGAACTCGACAACGCCGATGCCTTGACCTCGATGGTTGCGGAAGGCATCGGCTGGGCCATTACATCGCCGATGTGCCTGCTTCAGGGCGTGACGCATGCGGGCAACGTTGCTGTTCACGTGGTCGAACAACTGGGCCTGGAGCGCTCGTTATACCTCGTGGCGCGCCGGGACGAATACAACGCTTTCTTCGACGATGCCTGCGATACGGCACGCGAAGTCATCGAAACATCGTTTCTGCCGAGGCTGGCCGCGCTCGGCGGGGACATCGAAAAACTCATTACCGTTGGCGGAAGGAATCTCCATGAATAAGCCTGCTCAAAGCGACGCTCGCATCGAACGCGACTACGTCGGCGAAGTCGCCATTCCCGGCGGCAAACTGTATGGCGTGAACACGGTTCGAGGGGTCGATAACCTCACGGTGTCGCCGTTGAACATCGCCCACTATCCGGCGTTTCGCGACGCGTTTGCACAGGTCAAGTGGGCGGCGGCATTGGCTAATCGCGATAACGAAGTCATCACCGGCGAGCAGTGCGATGCGATCGTCGCGGCGTGCAGGGAAGTGATCGAAGGGAAGCTCGATGCTTCGCTCGTGGTCGATCTGATGGAAGGCTCGGGCGGCACGTCGACCAACATGAACTTCAACGAAGTCATTGCGAACCGGGCTCAGCAAATCCTCGGCCACGCGGCCGGAAACTACGAGGTCATCCACCCGAATGATCACGTCAACCGCTCGCAATCGACCAACGATGCGTATCCCGCCGCATTGAAGATCGCCACATACGCGATGCTCGGTTCGCTCATCGGGGAAGTCACGAAACTCGCAGGCCTGTTCAACGACAAGGCGAGCGAATTTGCCGATATCCTGCACCTGGGCCGCACCTGTCTGCAGGATGCCCAGCCGATGCGGCTCGGCCAGCTCTTCGGAGGCTACGCTTCATTGACGGCTCGCCTGGCCGACGAGCTTGCCGTGGTGCGTGACAAGCTGCGCACGCTGCCGCTCGGCGGCACGGCAATCGGAACCGGCTTCGGCGCGCCGGCGGGTTATCGCGCGGCGGCGTACGCGCATCTTTGCAGCATCACCGGCGTCGCTTATGAAGCGCCGGTCAATCCGTTCGACGCGATGCAGAACATGGACGTGTTCTCGCGCGTCTCGGCGGAATTGCGTACCTGCGCGGCGTCGCTTGCGAAGATCGCATCCGATCTGACCGTGTTGTCATCGGGTCCGGCCGGCGGGCTCGGAGAATTGAAACTGCCGGAAGCGCAGGCGGGTTCGTCGATCATGCCGGGCAAGGTGAATCCGGTCTTGCCGATGGCGATGATCCAGTTGAGCTTTGCGGTTGTCGGCAACGATGTCGCGGTCGCGCAGGCGGTTCAGTACGGCGAACTGGAGATCAATCATTTCGAGCCGGTGGTGGCTTCGCGCGTGTTCGACAGCATCGCCTTGCTCACCAACGGGATTCGACGCTTCGGCGAGAAGTGCGTGCGCGGAATGGAAGCCGACGTCGCGCGCAACGAGCAGCATGTGCTGGAATCCATGGCTGTCGCCACCGCGCTCGTGCCGAAGATTGGCTATGCTCGCGTGAGCAAGCTCGCGCGCCAATCCGTGGCTGAAGGCCGCTCGCTGGTGACGATTCTGGATGAATCGGGACTGCTCTCGAAGGATGACACGATCGCTGCGATCCGAACGGCGTCGTACCCGGTCTTCGATGCCTGACACTGAATGAAAGAGGGGCGACGCTGAAATGGGCGCAGGGTCGGCCCTCTTATGAACGAACATGAACGACACCATGCTGGGAAAAGACGAAGTTCTGAGGCTTCTTGAAGAAATCGGTATTCCGTTCTCGTGCGAGAGACACGACCCGGTACGCAACATGTCCGAGTCCGACATGCTGACGCTGTCCGTGGCGGGCGCCCGCTGCAAGAACCTGCTGCTGCAGGACCGGAAGGGCCACTATTTCCTCGTCGTCACGACGGCCGCGAAGTCGCTCGATCTTGCTGAACTCGCCGCGGCGCTCGGCAGCAAGCGTCTGTCGTTTGCGTCCGCGGACAAGCTCTTCGAGTTGCTGGGTATTCGTCCGGGGTCCTTGAGCCCGCTCGCGCTCGTCAATGACGAAACCGGACGTGTGCGTCTGATCATCGATGTCGAACTGCGCGGCGAGGAGCGTTTTCTGTTTCATCCGCTGGAGAACGATGCGAGCGTATCGCTCTCCGGAACCGGTCTCGACACGTTTTTGCGCCATATCGACCATCCTGCCGACTGGCTGCCCGTCTGCGCGCGGCAAGCGTTCGCCGCGGCCGGCCCGCCGGCAATCAGGCTTGCCTGACGCCGGAGTGGACCGCGGCGTCTTCCGCGTCCTGCATCCCCGGCGCGACCTCCTCCAGCGCCTGCCGTCCGGTTTCGACGCGCAGCAGCCCGATCGCGACACACAGCACGCCGAGCGTCGCGCTGACCATCGCGATCACGCCCGATACGCCGAACGCCTGGTAAAGCGCCAGGGCCAGCGCAGGCGTGCCGATCGACGACATCCGTCCGCACATCCCCGCGACACCGGTGCCGCGCAGCCGCACTTCGGTCGGGAACAGTTCGGGAATGTAGCCGAACAGCCCGAGCGTCGTGATCGTGTAGATCGCGCTGACGAGACAGAAGCCGACCACGATGATCGCGGTGGTATCGCGTAGCGACACATACAGCCAGCCGAGCGCGATGCTGAGAATCGACGCGATCACGATGCCCTTGGCCCGCCCGATCCGATCCGCGATCAGATAGCCGATCAACCCGCCGACCGGCGAGCCGATCGACATCAGGAACACGAACCCGAGCGACTTGACGACGGACAACCCTTCCGTGACGAAGAACGTCGGCAGCCACGCAATGAAGCCGTAGAGCCCGACGTTCACACCGATCGCGGTCAACGCCGCGACGATCGTCCGGCCACGCATCCCCTTCGAAAACAGCACGCCGAGCGGCACCTTGCCGACATGCAGGTCGACGGTGCGTCGCACGGGCGGCAGCGTGCCGACCTGCCGGCCGACCTCCTGCTCGATCGCGGCAAGCGTCGCCTCGGCCTCGTCGAGCCGCCCGACCGATTCGAGCCAGCGCGGCGACTCCGGCATCCGTTTGCGCATGAACCAGACGACCAGCGCGCCGACGCCAGCCAGCGCGAACATGTACCGCCAGCCGAGATAAGGAATGATCCAGTACCCCGCGGCGAGCGCCGCGAAGAGCCCGCTGTTGGTGATGATCGCGAGCAGCGACACCCACTTGCCGCGCGTCTCGGACGGCACGAACTCGGCGAGCGTCCCGGCCGCGACGACCAGTTCGGCGCCCAGCCCGATTCCCATGATGAAACGCAGCACGATCAGCCACGCGATATCGGGCGCGAAACACGCGACGATCGAAGCCAGCCCGAACACGGCCAGATTGAGCTGATACGAATAGCGCCGCCCGAGCCGATCGCCGACGTAACCCGCGACGAACGCCCCGATCATCATCCCGACGAACGTCGACGACACGAACATCGCGCCATGCCGCAGGTCGGTGAATCCCTCCTTGACCATCGCCGCGACCGAGCCGTTGGCGAGATAGATATCGAACGCGTCGAGGAACGCGCCGCCGGCGATCAGGCCGAGTATCTTCCAGTGAAACCTTGAAATCGGCAGCCGGTCGAGCCGGCCGGCGGCATTGACGGTGTTCGCCATGATGTCTCCAGTCATGTGGCGCTCTCGCGCCCGTGACCGGACGCGGAGACGCTTCGAAACATGGGTGAGGGGCGCGCTTCGATCAGCGCGGCAAGGCCCGGTCAGACGGCACCGGATGCGTGCAACGTGTGAATCTGTTCATCGGCATAGCCGAGCTCGCGCAGCACGGCATCGGTATGCTGGCCGAGCGCCGGCACCGGGTCCATGCGCGGATCGTCGCCCGGCGCGACGCCGGGCGGCAGCAGGGCAGGAATCTCGCCGGCGGGCGTGTCGACCCGCGTCCAGCGATGCCGCGCGGCGAGTTGCGCATGCGTCCAGACGCCGTGCATGTCGTTCATCCGCGCGTTCGCGATGCCGGCCTGCTCGAGCCGGTCGATCACGTCGGCAGACGTCAGCGTCGAGAACGCATCGACGATGATGGCCGCGAGTGCGTCGCGATTCGCGACGCGGCGGCTGTTCGACCCGAAGCGCTCGTCGGCCGCCAGCTCGGGCATGCCGATCACGGTCTCGCAAAAGCGCTTCCATTCGCGCTCATTCTGCAGGCCCAGCATCACGGTGTTGCCGTCGCCAGCCCTGAACGGGCCGTACGGAAAGATCGTCGCGTGCGACGCGCCGGCCTGCCGCGGCGGCGACTGGCCGTCGATCGCGTAGTAGAGCGGATAGCTCATCCACTCGACCATGCTTTCGAGCATCGACACGTCGATGTGCCGGCCGCGCCCGGTGCGCCCGCGCTCGATCAGCGCGGCGAGGATGTTCGTATACGCATACATGCCGGCGGCGATATCGGCGATCGAGCAGCCGGCCTTGGCCGGCTCGCCGTTCGATCCGGTAATGCTCAGGAATCCGGATTCACTTTGAATCAACAGGTCGTACGCCTTCTTGTCGCGGAACGGACCGTCGAGCCCGTAGCCGGAAATGTCGCAGACGATCAGCCGCGGATAGCGCTCGCGCAGCGCATCGTAATCGAGCCCCAGGCGCTGGGTCGCGCCGGGTGCGAGGTTCTGCACGAACACGTCGGCATCCGCGAGCAGCTTGTGCACGACGTCGAGCGCCGCGGGCTGCTTGACGTCGAGCGTGAGGCTTTCCTTCGAGCGGTTGGTCCACACGAAGTGCGACGCGAGCCCCGACACGCGTTCGTCGTAGCCGCGCGCGAAATCGCCGACGCCCGGCCGTTCGACCTTGATCACGCGCGCGCCGAGATCGGCGAGCTGGCGCGTGCAGAACGGCGCGGCGATCGCATGCTCGAACGTGACGACCTTGATGCCTTCCAGTGGGCGCATGCTCGTCACTCCCGTCAGAACGAACGCGGCAGGCCGAGGATGTGCTCGGCGACGTACGACAGGATCAGGTTCGTCGAGATCGGCGCGACCTGGTACAGGCGCGTTTCACGGAACTTGCGTTCGACGTCGTATTCGCACGCGAAGCCGAAGCCGCCATGGAACTGCAGGCACGCGTTCGCGGCTTCCCACGACGCATCGGCCGCGAGCAGCTTCGCCATGTTCGCCTGCGCGCCGCACGGCTCGTGCGCGTCGAACCGGCGCGCGGCCTCGAAGCGCATCAGGCTCGCGGCCTCGACGTTGACGAACGAGCGGGCGATCGGAAACTGCACGCCCTGGTTCTGGCCGATCGGGCGGCCGAACACGACACGATCCTTCACGTACTGCGACACCTTGTCGACGAACCAGTAGCCGTCGCCGATGCATTCGGCCGCGATCAGCGTGCGCTCGGCGTTCAGCCCGTCGAGGATGTACCTGAAGCCCCGGCCTTCCTCGCCGATCAGGTTCTCCGCGGGAATCTCGAGGTTGTCGAAGAACAGTTCGTTGGTCTCGTGGTTCACCATGTTCGGGATCGGGCGCACCGTCATCCCGTTGCCGATCGCGTGATGCAGGTCGACGATGAAGATCGACATCCCTTCGGACTTCTTCTGCACGTCCGACAGCGGCGTGGTGCGCGCGAGCAGGATCATCAGGTCGGAGTGCTGCACGCGCGAGATCCACACTTTCTGGCCGTTGATCACGTAGCGATCGCCCTTGCGTACCGCCGTCGTCTTGATTTTGGTCGTGTCGGTGCCGGTGGTCGGCTCGGTCACGCCCATCGACTGCAGGCGCAGCTCGCCACTCGCGATCTTCGGCAGGTAGCGTTGTTTCTGCTCGGCCGAGCCATGGCGCAGCAGCGTGCCCATGTTGTACATCTGGCCGTGACACGCGCCGGAGTTGCCGCCTGCACGGTTGATTTCCTCCATGATCACCGACGCCTCGGTCAGGCCGAGGCCCGAGCCGCCGTATTCCTGCGGAATCAGCGCGGCGAGCCAGCCGGCTTTCGTCAGCGCGTCGACGAACGCTTCGGGATAGCCGCGTTCCTCGTCGATCTTGCGGAAATACTCGGCGGAAAATTCGCCGCACAGGTCGCGAACGGCTTCGCGAATGTCTTGGTACGCGTCGGTCGGATTCATGTTTCGTATCGGGGAATGCTCGAAATGAGTCAGGCGAGGGTCGCGGTTGCGGACATGGTCAGCCAGCCGTCGTGATCTTTTGCCCAGAGCTCGATGGTCTTGCCGTCGTCGGCGAGGCGGCCGCACACGCTGAAGGTGTTGCCGAGGAAGGTCGGCCGTACCGCGCGATACGCGTATTCGACGATCGTCGCGCCGGGCAGCGAGCGCGTCACGAGGTCGAGCAGCAGCGTCGAGATCAGCGGGCCGTGCACGACGAGGTCCGGATAGCCTTCGACGTCGCGCACGTAGGTGCGGTCGTAGTGAATGCGATGGCCGTTGAAGGTCAGCGCGGAATAGCGGAACAGCATGACTTCGTCGGGCGTGATGTCGCGCTGCCATTGCGCGGCGTCGGGCGCGGCCTTCAGCGGGGGCGTGGCGGCGCCGGGCGCGGCCGCGCCGCGATAGACGATGTCGTGTTCCTCGCGGATCGCGACTTCACCCGCGGATTCGATCACGTGCTCGACGGTCACGAAGCCGAGCGTGCCGGTGCGGCCTTCCTTGCGTTCGACGGACAGGATGCGCGACGTGCGCGTCGCGATCGCGCCGATCGTCAGCGGGCGTTCGAACGTCAGCCGGCCGCCGGCCCACATGCGCCGCGGCAGCCCGAGATCCGGCAGGAAGCCGCCCTTGCGCGGATGGCCGTCCGGGCCGAGCTCGGCCTGCTGCGCGATCGACCAGAAATACAGCCAGTGCCAGGCGGGCAGCAACGCGTCGCCCACGGCGGGAACGACCGGATGGTCGAGCGTGGCCGCGAAGGCGATCGCACGTTCGGCGCTGATCAGGTCGGTCGCGACCTGTTGGACATCGTCGCTGGCATGCGACCGGGGAGCGTTCACTGTCACCTCCATCGCCGGGCGGGCCGGCTGTTCTGACTTGGCATGAAGTGACTTTAGGTGAAGCGCAGGCGCGGCGGAAATACCGTTTGGATGTGCCGGTCATAGGGGTATCCTATGGCTTTCGCATCGAACGAACCGCCATGGACATCCGCCAGCTCCGTTACTTCGTCAGCATCGTGGAATACGGGAGCCTCGGGAAGGCGGCCGAAAAGCTGTTCGTCGCGCAGCCGTCGCTGAGCCAGCAGATCGCGAAGCTCGAGGGCGACATCGGCGTCACGCTGCTGGTGCGCAGCCCGCAGGGCGTGAAGCCGACCGCGGCCGGGCAGGCGCTGTACCGCCATGCGCGGCTCGTGCTCCGGCAGATGGAGCAGCTGCGCCAGGAGGTGCGGGAAGGCGCGGGCAGCGAGTCGGGCACGGTCGCGGTGGGTTTCCCGACCACGATGACGTCGATCCTCGCGGTGCCGCTGTTCGAGCGCGTGAGGGCGCGTTATCCGGGCATCCGGCTGCAGTACCTCGAGAGCATGAGCGGCTTCATCAACGAGCTGCTGGCGAACGGGCGGCTCGACCTCGCGATCCTGTTCCGCGAATCCAACACGACCGGCATCACCGCGATGCCGCTGTTCGACGAGGTGCTGTATCTGCTCGGCGAGCCGGGCGGCGCGGTGCCGTCGCGCGCGCGAACCTGCCCGCTCGCGTCGCTCGCCGGCGTGCCGCTCGTCGCGCCGGGCGTGCAGAACGGGCTGCGCCTGCTGCTCGAACGCACGTTCGCGCGCGAGGAGGTGCCGCTCAACATCATCGCGGATATCGACTCGCTGCCGACCATGATCTCGCTCGCGCAGTCGGGCCTCGCGTGCACGATCCTGCCGGCGTCCGCGCTGGCGTCGCGCGAGCCGTCCAGCCGGCCGAAGATGCGCCGGATCGTCGAGCCGGAGATCCGCCGGCCCGCGAGCCTGTGCTGGTCGAACACGTCTCCCGTCAATTCCGCCGCGCTTGCCGTGCGGCAGACGATCGTCGAGCTGATCGGCGAACTGGCCGCAAGCGGCGCGTGGACGGGTATCACGCTGCGCGAGGGCGAATCCGCGCCGTCGTGACGGGCGTGACGGGCGTGACGGGCGTGACGGGCGTGATGCGCGTGATGCGCGTGATGAGCGTGATGAGCGTGATGAGCGTGACGCGCGTGACGCGCGGGCTCAGCCCGCGAGCCGGTGCGCGGACGGCCCATCGCCGCGCACGCCCCCCGCGCTCGACCGCCTCGACCGCCGCTCGCGAAGTCCCTGCGCGTGCCGTGTGAACGATACGCATTCTCCAATGCCGCGCCCGGCCATTCGTTCGTGATGCTGATTGCGGACGATTCGATGAACGTGCGTGACATGACACATTCGCCATTGCGCCAGGGCATGCCCGAGTCGACCGTTTCGCCCGCGCACGGCGGCCGGCCGGTCGCGTGCAAACATCGGCCGTCCTCAGGTTGTACGAATCTCCATATTGAAACTACACTGGTTATCGGCCGGCGCCGTGACACGCGGCTCTCCATTCAACACGCATCACAGTACTAATTAAACGCGTGCCAACAATCGCCATCGAGGATGGTTGTCTTGTTCCTCAACATCCAGCGGGGGGGAAGTGGCGATGAACATCGGGGCTGCGCATCATCCGTCAACGGTTCGCTAGCCGGGCGGCGCGCGCATGAGCACGACCGGAGGCATTGGCGCGACGTCACTCGGGCTGCACGGCTCGAGCCCGGCGATGACCGACCTGCGCCGCTATCTGGCGAAGGTCGCGCGCACCGATACGACGGTGCTCGTGACCGGCGAAACCGGCACCGGCAAGGAGCGCGTCGCCAGCGCCGTCCATCGCCTCAGCACCCGGACCGACAAGCCGTTCATCGCGGTGAACTGCGCCGCGGTGCCCGACAGCCTGTTCGAATCCGAGATGTTCGGCCACGAGCGCGGCGCGTTCACCAGCGCCCAGCACGCGTTTCCCGGCCGCTTCGTCGAGGCCGACGGCGGCACGCTGTTCCTCGACGAAGTCAGCGAGATGCCGCTCGCCGTCCAGGCGAAGCTGCTGCGCCTGCTCGAGGACCGCACGGTGATGCCGGTCGGCTCGCAGCGCCGGCGCCCGGTCGACGTCCGGATCGTGGCGGCGAGCAACGAACGACTGGAGGATCTGGTCGCGGAACGCCGTTTCCGTGCCGACCTGTTCTATCGCCTGAACGTCGCGCGCATCGAGATACCGCCGCTGCGCGAACGGCCGGAGGACATCGCGCCGATCGTCGATCACTTCGTCGCCGAACACAACCTGCAGCGGGCGATGCGGGTGGGGCGGCCCGATCCCGCCCTGCTCGAGTGCATGCGGCATTACCGGTGGCCGGGCAACGTGCGTGAGTTGCGCAACCTGGTCGAGGCGTTGTTCATCGATGCACCCGAAGGGCGCCCGTTCGGGCTGGGCGACCTGCCGCCGGCGTTTCGCCGGCTGTTCCTGCAGGACTTTTCGGCCGGCGAGCATGAGCGCGAGCGGCTGGTCTCGGTACTGCGCCAGACCAACTGGAACAAGATGGAAGCCGCGCGCCAGATGAACTGGTCACGCATGACGCTGTACCGCAAGCTGGCCAAGTACAACCTGGACGCCGGCAACACTGCATCGGTGTGACAGCCGGGCTGTCACATGGTACAGCCCGGCAGCGTTCCCGAATCCCGCTCCGGCCGGGAAATTCCACGGCAAATCATGCGCTTGCGCCGGCGCACCCGCGTTGGCCCGCTCCTTGCGAAGCAGAACGGACAGACCGCCCGTCGCCATGCAAGGAGGCCGTCGTGCACGTCATCGAGCCAAGCCAGGACGCCCCGCCGGAGCCGGCCCAGCCGGCCGGCCAGCCACGGCCGCTGCTCGCCAGTTATGCGAACTATTTCGAGGTCGGGCACAACGCGTTCGAGTTCCTGATCGATGCCGGGCAGGTCGAGCCGCAGTCCGGCAACGTCCAGTTGATGAGCCGCGTCGCGATCAGCCCGGTGCACGCGAAGCTGCTCGCCCAACTGCTGGCGCGCGCGATCGCCCAGTTCGAAGCGACGCATCACGAAATCCCTGACATCGGCGACCCGGAACCGGATCTGGAGATGCTTTCCCCGCAGGAATTCGAACGGCGCGCGATCGATGCGCGCAGCAAGCCGATGCTCGGCGGCCGTCACGACGAGCCCGATCAAAACCAGAGCTGAGGACACGACATGGCAGCGCAACTCCATCCCAACCGCATGGTCCTGACCGACCGTTTCCCGATGCTGGGCTTCACGATTCGCGTCGGCCACGCGCCGTGCGTCGCGGAACTGGTGATCGCCACCGATCCCGCGCTATTCACGCGCAAGGACGGGCGCACGTCGTCGACGTTCTATACCAGCCGCGAGGACGGCCTGCTGGCGATCCCGCGCGGCGAAGCGGTGTTCATGGTGCCGCCTGCCGTGCTGGCGCGCTTCGCGGGCGCGAGCCGGCTGTGGTTCGGCCTCGCCACCGCGGCGTCGCCCGCTGCCGATGCGTGGACGGTCGACGTCCTGCCGAATGCCGACAGTCCGTACGTGTCGCTGTCGGGGCTCAGCGACCGGGGATTGCGCCGGGTCCGCGTGTTCCCGACGCGCGGCGCTGCCGCCGTCCGGAGTCCGCTGTTGAACTGGGCGGGCGACGCCACGCGGCCGGGCGCGACCGCCGTGCCGGCGCCGGCCGCACCGGGCGCCGCCACCGCCACGCCGCAGCCGGCCGTCGAGGCCGCTGCGCCGCACCACGACGTCCATTACGACGACGGCTTCGGTCCGCTTCCGCCGCTCAATGCCGCAACGCCGGGCGCCGCGACGCCCGCCGCGCCGGCCCCGGCGTCGACCCCGGGCGCGCGCCCGGCATCCGCCGTCGCATCGGCACCCGCCGTCGCACCGGCACCCACCATCGCATCAGCACCCGCCATCGCACCGGCACCCGTGTCGCAGGGGATGAGCGACGATGCCGGGTTCCGCCTCGCGGGCGAACGCCGCGGCTTCACCTGGCCGCGGCCGCGCAAGCTCTCGACCGTCGAGCGGGCCGCGCTGCGCGCGATTCTGAGCGCGAATCCGGCCACCGCGTCGCTGATGCTGCTGCTGCCGGTCGCGATGCGCAACGGCCTGTCGGTCTCGATCGGCGCGGGTGCGGGCGCGGGGCTGGAATCCGGGGGCGCGGGCGCGGTCGGCCTCATCTTCGACGCCAATGGCGACGACATCGGCGTCTTCGTGTCGGGCGAGCTCGACTTCGGCTACATCGTGTCGGCGAGCCTCACCGGTCAGATCAGCCTGCTGCGCGGCCATATCGACGATTTCGCGGGCACCGGCACGACGGTCGGCGTGATGGTCGGCGAAGCCCCGGCCGGCGGCATCTCGGCGCTGTTCAACGCCCGCGGCGAATTCGTCGGCGTCACGCTGTCGGCCGGCGTCAGCGTCGGCAGCCCGGTGAGCGTGTTCGTCGGCGTCTCGCGCGCCGCGGCGGGCACGATCGCCACCTCGTCGTCGTCGTCGCTCGCGTGGTCGCGCGGCCTGAGCGCCGACCCGGAGGCCTACGGCATCGATACGCCGCCGTACAGCGACGACGATGCGGCCGCCGAGCCGTCCGCGACGGCCAGTGCGCTGGCCCTAGGCGCGCGCGAGAACAGTCTCGTCACGCGTACCGCGGCCAGCCCGAATTTCGACGAGGGGCGCGGCAGCAAGACGATCGACCGCATCATCATCCACATCGCCGACGTACCGACCGTCCAGCAGGTGGTGAATACCTTCACCAATGCGTCGTCGAAGGTGAGTTCGCATTACCTGGTCGGGCAGGAGGGCGAAGTCGTCCAGTTCGTCTCCGAGGCCGACACGGCGTGGCACTGCAAGGGCTCGAACCAGCGCAGCATCGGCATCGAACACATCGCGGTGAAGCGCGGCGGCGCCGACTACCCGCGTCGCAACGGCACCGTCCAGCATTTCGATGCGCTGGCGCCGACCCAGCTCCAGTACGAAACCTCGGCGGCGCTGGTCGCGTCGCTGTGCGACAAGTATCAGCTGCCGATCAACCGCACGACGATCATGGGCCATCGCGAGGCCGACACCTCGACCGGCCATACCGCATGCCCCGACGGCAACTGGGACTGGGACTACTTCATGCGGCTGGTCACCAGTCGCACCTGCCAGCCGCAGTCGGCCGGCCAGGCGCTGGGCCTCGCCGCGCGCGGCCTCGGCGACGACATTCCGCTCGATCCCGGCGTCGGCGGCCTGTCGATCGGCACCGACGCGCTGGAGATCGGCGACATCATTCTCAGCACCACCGGCAATCCCGGCTCCGGCGTCATTCGTGCCGGCTCGGGTGCGGAGGTCAGCCACGCGATGCTCTACGTCGGCCAGGGCGGGCAGGTGATCGAGGCGATTCCCGGCGGGGTCCAGTTGCGCCCGCTCGCGGACGCGCTGGCCGACGCGCGCCTCGCGGTCGCGTTCCGGGTGCCGGGCCTGACCGATACGCAGCGGCAGCAGGTTGCCGATGCCGCCGCGCGCTACCTCGATCGCGGTTTCAACTACGTCGGGCTGGTCCGCTGCGGCAGCTACCTGATCGACCGCCACGCGTGCGACCTGCTGTCGGGCGACGCGGCGGAGCGCTGCCGCCGCTTCGTCGGCCGCATCGAGCTCGGCGAAGGCGCCGACACCGACAACTTCTTCTGCTCGCAACTGGTCGCCCAATCCTTCCAGGACGCGGGCAGGCCGATCGTCAGCGTGCCGCCGCACTGGGTGCCGCCGGGCGATCTCGCCAGCCTGTCGACCGGCACGATGGCCCCCGGAACGCTCGCGTATGTCGGCCATCTGAAGGCGCCGATCCCGAGCCGCGGCTTCTTCGGCACGAGCCAGGCGCTGTCGGTCGCCGCGGGCGCCGCGCGCACGCTGGGCGCCGACGACTGGTCGGTGAACTGGGACGAGGTGCAACTGACCCCGCAGCCCACCGACATGGGCTGCTGGGCGACGGCCGCGTCGATGGTGATCGGCTGGCGCGACAACCAGAGCGTCGACCCGACGCTGCTCGCGCGCTGCATCAGCCTCGAGCGCCAGATGCGCGATGGCCTGGCGCCGGCCGAGGTGGCGGGGTTCGCCGGGGCGTCGACGCTCACGGTCGAACCCAATGCGTGCTTCGCGCCCGAAGGCTTTCGGCGGCTGCTGGAGGCGAACGGACCGATCTGGGTCGCCGAAGTCGTGCGCGCGCCGGTCAACTTCTTCCATGCGGTGGTGGTGACGGGCATGTATCGCAGCGGCGACGCGTATTTCGTGCGGATCACCGATCCGCTGGACCGCGTGGTCGGCACGCCGGGCCATCCCGGCGCGCGGACCGTGCCGCCGACCCACTCGACCGGCAGCCGCTACATCATGACCTACGAGGATTTCGTGTCGGAATACGAGGCGGCGGCCGGCATCGGCGTGATCCAGCTGATGCATTCGGGCGGCACGTTCGGCCACACGATCAATCGCGGCAGCGCGGCGGGTGCGGGCTACGCGCTCGGCGTCGAGCCGCCGGCCGCGGGCGGCGAGTTCGGCTTCGGCGTGAGCCTGACCCGGCGCACCGAGAGCCGCGACGGGCGCAGCTACGATCTCGCGCAGCTCGCCGGGCTGGTCCAGCCCGCCAATGCGCTGGCGGGCGGCGCGGGGCAGCCGCGCATGGCCGGCCAGCGCATCACCCTGGACGACTGGCCGTACATCGACGGGCCGAGCGGCCGCACGTCGGCGCCGGTGTCGATCGACTGGGCGTGGCAGGGCGGCGCGGTCGGCGACGTGACGATTGCCGCGGACCACGGCCAGATGCTCGACGGCTGGAGCGCGTTCGTGCGCGCGGATATCGGCCGCGGTTCCGGCACCCCCGAACGGGCGAGCGTCAAGCTGCGCATCACCACCACGTTCCGGCATGCCGGCGAGGAGGACCAGGTCGGCGTGACGGAGGTGACGCTGAACGGCGACGGCCGCTTCCAGACCGTGCACGGCGTCGACGGCGCGCCGCCGCTTCCGGCCAGCGGCACGCAGCCGGCGCCGCGCGAACTGCAACCCGCCTGACCCCGAGGGACACGCGCGATGGCCCGCCACATTCCCCCTCCGCCACCCCGCGGCGCGATCACGCCCGCGGTGGCCCTTGCTCGCGACGCGTTCGGCCGCGAGATCGTCGACGGGTCCGGATCGGGCGACCCGGGCAGGCAGGACGGCGCATTGCCGCAAGCAATGCCGGCCGGCGGCGCGGCGCCCGCGGCCCCGGGCGGGTCGGCGCCCGCCAAGGAGAAGGCGACGGACGCCATCGGCCGGCGTGCGGCGGCGCTCGCCGATGCGATCGACTTTCCGACCTTCGTCGCGAGCCTCGTGCATGGCACCTACGACGCGATCGTCGACAGCTCGATCAAGCAGGTCGAGAGTTTCGCCGACCTGGTCGGCGCGGTGGCCAAGCCGCTGGACCAGTTCACGCAGGAGAACGTGACCGACGGGCAGGCGCGCGCGTGGCTGGTCGAGCAGTATCCGCACGACGTGACGCTGACGCAGAACGGCGGCGATTACCGCCTCGCGCCGGTGGCCCGGCCCGGCGACGACGATGCGGCTCCCGCGCCCGCGTGGCTCGCCGATTTCGGTGCGGCCGACAGCACGTTCGATACCCAGACGCTCGAATCGGTGGTGCTGCCCCGCGCCCGCGAGCGCGTCGCGCAGCACCGGTTGTCGACGCTGTCGACGATGGTGCTGCTGGGCATGCAGCGGGTCGTGGTCAAGGACGGGACGATCGCGGCGAGCCTCAATTTCCAGGCCAAGGCGCGCGATCGCGCCGCCGTGCAGTATGCGACGTCGAACGACCCGTCGTCGGGGCAGACGACCTGGGGCGGACGGGGAACGTCGGGCGATGTCGTCACCACGGTCTCGACCGTCGCGGTCAACGCGCAAACCGACACCGATCTCAAGGCGACGCTGACCGGGAAGGTGAGCATCAATTTCGCATCGGAGACGCTGCCGCTCGACCGTTTCGTCGACGAGGCGTCGCGCAATCTGCTGGAGCGGCACAGCCGGCCGGCGGCGCGGATCGCGGCGCCGGCGGCGACGGCCGCCCAGCCCGCGGCGCCGGTGGCGGCGCCCGTTCCCGCCGCGACGCAGGCGCCCGCCGCCGCGCCTGCGCTGCCGGCCGCGTCCGCCGCCCCGTCGGCCGCGTCGGCCTCGTCGGCCTCGTCGGCTTCGTCGGCGCCGGCGGCACCCGCACCCGCATCCGCACGAGGAGAACCCACATGATCGCGCCGCGGCCGCTGGGCGAGACGCTGGGCGCGTTCGCCGACGTCGCCGGACAGCTGGCCGCGGGCGCGGCGCAAGGGCTGCGGGTGCGCTCGATGGCGATGGAACTGCCGCTCGACCTGCGCATTGCATGGGGCGCCGACGGCATCGAGCTGGTCGGCGACCTGCCGCAGTTCCTGACCCGCACGGCCTTCGATGCGGAGCCGGCGCGGCTCGCGATCGTCCTCGAAGCCGTGCCGGTCGAAGGAGCGGTGCGATGAACAGCAACGCCAGCCTGCGCCTCGAGGATTTCATCCAGGCCGTGCAGAGCCAGCTCGACAACGCGCAGGCGGCGATGGCGATCAAGGCGCGCAACCTCAACCTGCCGCTGACCTTCGCGATCAAGGACGTCAACCTCGATCTGCGTGCCCATGTCGAATTCGTCGAAAGCGAGGTGTGGATTCGTCCCGCCGGCCCGGGCGACACCGACAGCAGCACGTTCCATCTCGTCTTCACGACCATCACGCGGCCGGCGATCGAGGAGAACGCGATCGCGCTGTCCGAGGACAGCAAGGACCAGCCGCTCGACGCGCTGGGCGACGAGCTCTCGGCCGAGGACCGCAAGCGGCTGGAATGGGCCGGCGTGCGCACGGTCCGGCAATTTCGGCAGGCCGAGCAGCGCGACATGGTGCATGCGATCGGCCGCGTCACCAACCTGTCCGTGGACCGGCTGCGCCGGGCGCTCGACCGGGCGTCTGCGCCGAGCGTCGAGCGGATCGAACCGGTGGCGCCCGCTACCGACGCGCAGCCCGATGCGGCGCCGCTGCTGCGCGTGATCGGGCGCAATCTCGTCAACGGCACGCACGCGCCGCTGGTGCGGATCGGCAATCGCCCGGTCGCGGTGCTGCAATCGGCGGACGACGAGCTGCTGCTCGCGCCCGGCCGCGACCAGTGGGCCGGCGAACTCGCCGTCTCGCCGACGAGCCGCCACGCCGCCGCGCTGGCGTTCGACCTGAGCGCATTCGCGCCGCCGCCGGCGCCCGCGGCCAGACCCATGACCCTGGCCGCCGTGCCCGGCCAGGAGGAGGCGCGGCCATGACGATCCATGCACTCGGCACGCCGTGGGCATCGCCCGGCGAGCGTCAGTTCAGCCTGCCGACCAGCCTGCTCGTCAAGCTGGCGCTCGGCGAAGCGCCCGAGCACGTGCCGTCGATCCGCGACGTGACGCGCGGCGCGCTGGCCGCCGCGCAATGCATCGACGGCGGCCCGGTCGACCGCATCCTGGTTGCGTTCGCCGGCCGCTTTCTCGCGGTGCGCCCGTTCAGCGCGGCGGCCGGGCGCTGGGTGCCCGGGCACGCGCACCTCGGCTACGACGCGATCGAACAGACGACCGGGATGGCCCGCACGCTGCTGCTGCGCGTGCCGGCGGGCACGCCGATCGGCGCGCTGTGCGATTCGCTCGCCCAGCTCGCGACCGTGGAAAGCGTGACGCCCAACTACGTGGCGACGGTCCCGATGGACGCGCCCGGCCGCTTGGCGCCCGTGCCGCCGGCCGCGCGGGTTGCGCAGGATGCGCGCGCGCTGGTGCGCATGGCCGACGCGCACGCGATCGAGCCGGGCGACAGCGGCGTCACGGTCGGTCTGATCGACAGCGGCATCGCGCGCCAGCATCCCGAATTCGCGCATGCCTTCCGCGCGGGCGCCGATACGGTGCGGCTCGAGCCCGGCGACTTGTCGCCCGGCGTGCAGCTGCTGAGCGGTCACGGCCATCGCGGCGATTTTCCCGAGGACCGCTTCGTCGGTCACGGCATGGGCTGCGCGGGCATCATCGCCGCCGAAGGCGTGGCGATGCCGCGCGGGCTCGGCGGCGACTGCCGCATCCTGCCGATGCGCGCGCTGGCGGCCGCCCGCCTGCCGGGCAAGGCGCATGCGATCGGGCTCGGCGCGATCGCCGACCTCGATCGCGCGCTCAAGCTCGCGGTCGACCTCGGCGCGAAGGTGATCAACATGAGCTTCGGCACCGACGACGCGACGATCGCCGCCAACCGCCCGAAACCGCATGCCGACACGGTCGCGTATGCCGCCGCGCGCGGCTGCATCCTCGTGGCCGCGAGCGGCAACAACGGCGCCGTGACCCGCTACTGGCCCGCCGCCTATCCGCAGGTGATCGCGGTCGGCGCCGTGGGCGACGACGGCCGGCCGACCCCGTTCTCGACGCGCGGCCCGCACGTCGCGCTGTGCGCCCCGGGCGAACGGGTGCTGACGAGCGCGATCGAGGCCTATCAGCTCGCGACCGGCACCAGTTTCGCCGCGCCGTTCGTCGCGGGCGCCGCGGCGCTACTCGTCGCGTACGCGCAGCGCCGCGCCTATCCGCTCGACGGCGCGACGGTACGCGAGCTGGTCGTCGCCACCGCGCGCCCGTTCGCGCCCGGCGCGGCCGACGGCTGCGGCGCCGGCATTCTCGACGCGGCGGCGGCGCTGCAGGCGCTGTCCGGCCGCATCGACGCGTACGAAGCGGCGGGCGACGACGGTTGCACGGGCAAGGACGGCCGTGCCGACGACGGCTGACTGGCGCACGGGATCCCGCTCACTCCCCCGAACCGACCGGATTTCAAGGAGAAGTTAAATGTTTCATGTCAACAATCAAGTCCGCTTCCTCGACCTCGTCGACCTCGAGACCCGGGCACGCGACGGGCTGGTCGATATCGTCAACCGGCTCGAGTCGCTGAAGCGGCCGCCGGTCGCCGCCGAGCGGGAGCAGCTCGCGCTGTGCAAGGCCATCCTCGCGGTCGTCTACGACACGAAGCCGTCCGACGGCGTGCCGCAGGTGTGCGATCCGCTGTTCGTCGCCACCCGCGAACTGCTCGCCAGCAAGTCGCTGGTGAATCCGCCGTTGCTGTCCGAGGTCAACGGCCAGCTCGTGTTCGACGCGGGCGACGTGAGCGGCGCCAATGGTGCCAATGGCGCCAATGGCGCGAACGGCTCGGACCCGGAGGCCGTGTCGATCACGCTCGTCGCGCTGGTGCTGGGCATCCTCGCGGTGGACGGGGCCACGCCGCCGCCCGTGAAGGTCGACGGCGGCAAGACCGTGCCGGACGGCGACAACGTGCTGATGAACGCCTTTACCCGCCAGTTCTTCGCGGCGGTGGGCGAGGCCAATTCGTACGGTGGGCTCGCGCAGCGGGTGCTGGCGCTGCTGTGCATCGAGGGCGATCCCGACGGCCGCGGCGGCGAGCAGCCGGGCGTGGTCACCACCGAATTCGCGCGCGTGATGCGCGGCCTGCAGGCCCGCAAGATCCAGGCCGACGAGCCGCAATTGCGCCGCCGCATCAACGAGGAGCTGAACACCGTCCAGAACATCGGCGGCGAGGACGCGATCGCCGATCTCGGCATCGACCTGCCGAACCTCGAGGATCTGGAAGACGCGAACATCGTCGCCGACAACGTGCGCGTGATGGGCCCGATGATCGTCGCCGCGATGTTCGACGAACTCAAGGTGTTCCAGGTGGTCGACCGCATCGTCGAGCAGTTCCAGCACGGCACGCTGCCGATCGGCCCGGGCAATGCCGGCAAGCTGCTCTATCGCTACTGGCGCGAAACGCCGAACCGCATCTCCGAGCAGGAGCGCAAGAACTTCGCGGCCATCACGCTCGGCGTGCCGGGCGGCGATCCGAACACGGCCGGCAATCGCGAGTTCAACGACCTGTGGATCCGCTTCGTGTCGTCGGTGTCGTCGTTCGTGCGACAGACCGAGGTCGACTCGCTGCTGCGCGCGAACGTGCCGAACCCGATCAACCACCAGCAGGTGCGCAAGGCCGCCCGCGATCTCGCCGGCAACCTGTCGCTGCACGGCTACGGCATGGCGCATTACGCCGCGCGCGAGATCCAGTCGCAGGTCAAGTTCATGATCGACCTGCTGCAGGACCCCGAGATCCGCGGCTGCTACGGCGCGAAGGACATGTGGCAGGTGATCGACCAGGTCGCGACCTACGACCTGGGCGGCGCGCGCACCAGCTCGCGCTATCGCACGCTCGCGACCTGCGGCACGATCATCACCGCGTGGCTGGCCAACAACGTCGATCGCGTCAACAAGGCGACCGGCCCGCTGCTCAGCATCGACCAGATCGCCAACCCGGACGTCTCGTCGAACCACAAGTCGACCGTCGACCCGACCGACTACGACCTGGTCAACGCATGCGAGCTGTGGCTGGCCGATACCGCGACCACCGATACGCAGATCGAGCAGTTCTCGCAGCCGCGCGAGGCGCCGCAGATGACCTCGAAGCCGGTGCCGATCCCGGCGATGGCGCGTGAGATGCTGGATGGCGTCGGCGACATCGGCGCCGGCATCGGCCTTGGCGCGGGCGTGCCGGTGAAGGCGGGCTACGGTGTCGGCACGCACAACGGCGCGAGCTACTACTCGAACCGTCCGCACTGAAGCGGCGTCGCGTGTGCCGCGCCATTTTCGAACCCTGCCGGAGCCGAGCCATGCCCCTGACCTCAATCCGCGAACCGGTCGTCGCCCGGGTCGAACGCCGCCTGAAAAGCGCCGCGCGAAGCCTTGGCACCGCCGATCCATTCGCGCCGTCGCGCGACCTGTTCCTGCGCACCTTCGGCGACGGCGCCGACGATCTGCGGTTCCGCGACAACGCGCTGATGCCGATGGCGGTGCCGTTCGAGCCCAGCTTCTCGGAAAGCCAGCCGGGCAAGCTGCGCTTCACGATCGAGCCGTTGCCGCCGGAGGCGTCGGCGATCGACCGGCGCGACGAGTCGACCCGCGAAATGCGCAAGCTGATCCGCGACTTCATCGGCCGCGAGGCGCTGCACTGGTTCGACCAGGCGAGCGAGCCGTTCCGGGGCTTCGCGCGGCCGGGCGGCAACCTCGACTACGGCGCGTTCTTCGGCTCCAGCTACGACCGCGACGGGCTCTATGCGTCCAAGGTGTACTACGAGCTGCCCGGCGACGCCGGCACGATCGAGAACCTGCCCCGCGACCTGGCCGGCATCGTCCAGGCCGCGCTGCAGATGGTGCCGGGGCTCAAGCCGCTCTTCACCACGATGGCGGCCCAGCGCGATCTCGGCGGCCAGCGGCTCACGTTCGCGTGCACCCGCGCGCTGCGGCTCGCCGATCTGCAGCCGGTCATGGATGCGCTCGGCATCGGCCATCGGCTGCCCGGCATCATGCAGCTCCTGGGGCTGGTGCTCGGCGGACGCTTCGACCTGCCGCCGCACGGCGCGCTGCTCGCGTTCGGGCTCGGCCCGGACGGGCCGGATTTCGAGCTCTACGTGCTGCTGTCGGCGATCCCCGACGTGCCGCCCGCGTTCCTCAGCCTGCTGACGATGGGGCTCGCCGAGCGTCCGCGCGGATTGCAGGCGCTCGAGCGCTGGATGGGCGCGTTCACGCCGGAGGACGCGCACTGGCCGGGCCGCTTCTCGATCATCAGCCTGCGCACGGACGCGGCCTGCCCGGCACGCGTGAGTCTCTACCTGCGCCCCATCGAGTTCGAACTGCCTGTGGACGCGCCCGCCCAGGCCAACTGAATCCGAATCGCTTCGTCACGCGTTTCCCGCGAGGTCGCCATGTTCCCGCAAGCTGCCCGTTCCACGCCGATCGCGCCGCCGCCGCCGCGCGCCGCGGCGGCCGCTCCGCGGCACACGCCGCCGGTGCCCGCCGACGAAGTGCGCCACGGCGTCGCGCAGATGTTGACCCGGTCGCAGGCGTTCAACG
Source organism: Burkholderia sp. Bp8984 (assembly GCF_003853755.1). Lineage (NCBI taxonomy): Bacteria > Pseudomonadati > Pseudomonadota > Betaproteobacteria > Burkholderiales > Burkholderiaceae > Burkholderia > Burkholderia sp. Bp8984. The sequence goes on along the minus strand of NZ_QTQN01000012.1, from coordinate 129,374 downwards.
CGATGCCCGACGCCGATCGCCGCGACATCGCGCGCAACACCGCGTTGATCGCCGATTACCTCGCGCGGCCCGAAGGGTTCGCCGGCCACGAGATTCCGGGCGGGGTGGGCACCGCGCCGGCGCGCGCGCTCGACGACAACACGGATCATTCCGCGCACGAGGCGGATTTCTCGACGCACAACCAGGCCGTCGACAGCATCGGCAAGTCCAAGTTCACCGCGGCGGCCGCGCACGAGGGCGCGGCGGTCGCGGGCGAGCTGCTGAACCAGGTCAAGTTCCCGACCTTCGTCGCGAGCCTGATCAGCGGCGTGTTCCAGTCGATCACGCACAGCTCGATCGAGCAGATGAAGGCGTATCAGGAAATGATCGCGCAGGTGGCGAAATCGCTCGGCCAGTTCGCCGACGAACATGTGACGGAGAACCAGGCGCGCGATCATATGGTCGGCCAGTTTCCCGACCTGTTCGAGATCGGCATGGACGACAGCGGCGACACGCCGAGCCCGCGCGTGCAGGTGCGCGACGGGGTCGACCCGGACGAAGCGTCGAAGACCGTGCGCGCCCGCCTGCAGATGGGCGACGGCGATACCTTCGACCTGTCGGACGAGGCCTCCGAGCTGGCGATCGTCAACCGCTTCAAGATGCAGCTCGCCAAGCAGCGCCAGCAGATGCTGGCGTCGATCGTGCTGATGGGCATCAACCGCATCGTCGTCACCGACGGCAAGATCTCCGCGAAGATCATCTACGACGTGCGCGCGCAGGACACGCTTTCGAAGCAGCGCAGCGCCACCGCGGTCGACCTCGCCCGCGACAAGGACGGCAACGTCCAGTCGACCTACGCCGGCAAGGGCACCTACGATCGCGGCGGCAAGTACGACTCCAGCAACGACAAGGACAACGGCCGTCAGTACAGCGCCGACTACTACGCGAAGGGCGACTACGAATACGAGAACAAGCCGATCATCACCGCGTCGACGGCCGCGTCGGAAACCAGCAACGCGGCGATGCAGACGAAGATCCAGCTGTCCGGCGCGGTCGACGTCAATTTCAAGAGCGACTACCTGCCGCTCGACAAGATGGCGACGCCGCAGATGATCGCCACCATCACCGGCAACGCGACGCCGGCCGATCCGAACGTGCTGCCCAGCCCGAAAACGCCGCCGGCGGCGTCCGCCCCTGCGGCGGCTTCAGCCCCGGCGGCGGCGCCGGCCGCCGCGCCGGCGCCGGCCGCGGCCAGGGGAAACTGAGCCATGCGCCTGCCCGCTCCCCCCGACGCGCTCCACCCGGTGCGGCCGCCCACGAGCGCCGCCGCGTTCGACGCGACGCGGCCCGAGGTGCGCCGCCTGCTGACCGCGATTCCGTCGTTCCTCGACCTGCCCGACGACGAGCGCCGCCGCATCGCCGCCGATACGGTGCGGGTGCTCGCCTACCTGGCCGACCCGAACGGCGTGCATGCCGAGATCGCCGAGCGCGAGGCGAACGGCGAACTGCCGCCCACCGGCCTCGCGCACCCGCTCGTGCCGACGCGTCCGGCGCCGGCCGCCGCGGCGCTGGCCGACGATCCCGTCACCGCGACCAAGCGCCAGCTCGCGCAGGATCCCGGCTTCGCCGGCAAGGACTTCCAGGCCGGCGCGGTGAAGCAGGGCGTCGAGCAGTTCGGCCAGATGGTGCAGAAGGTCGATTTTCCGAAATTCGTAGGAGGCCTGATCAAGAACGTGTTCCAGGCGATCGTCGAAAGCTCGATCGAGCAGATGCGCGCGTATGGCGAACTGATCGCCAATGTCGCCAAGACCACCGCCCAGTTCATGAGCGACAACATCAGCGAGGGCGCCGGCCGCGACTATCTCGCCGATTCGTTCCCCGACGTGCTGTCGGTGCAGGCGCAGGACGGCGCCGACGCGTTCGACGCGGACAGCGCCGGCGCGGCCGCGGCGGCGGCCCCGACGCGGCTGGTGGCGCAGGGCGACAACGCGCAGCAGCGGCTGGCCGAGATCAGCCGGAACTACAACCTCGATCCGCCCGTGACCGACCTGTCCGACGACAAGTCGGAACTGCGCCTCGTCACCGCGGCGCGGCTGCAGATGGCGAAGCAGCGCCAGCAGCTGCTGTCGTCGATGGTCATGCTCGGCATCAACCGCATCGTCGTCACCGACGGGTCGATCAACGCCAAGGTGGTGTTCGACATGCGCGCCAGCGACACGGCGAAACGCACCTACACCGCGTCGATGCACGACCGCGAGAGCCAGAAGTACAAGGAATCGCTCAACGCCCATTACGGCAGCTGGTACACGCCGTATTCGGCCGACGCCGCGTTCGAGGGGCAGCAGGAACACGTGGCCACCGTCGGGTCGGCGCTCGACGACACGAGCGAATCGAAGGCCGAGGTGAAGGCGAAGCTGTCGGGCGAGGTTCGCGTCAACTTCAAGAGCGACTACCTGCCGCTCGACAAGATGGCGACGCCCGAGATGATGTCGGTGATCCAGGGCAACTCGACGCCGTACAACCCCAACAAGCCGGCCCCTGCCGCCGGCGTGCCGGCCGGGCAGCACTGAATCATGGCGCGCACGCTCATCGTCCCGCCGGCGGATGCCGGGCTCGCGGCGGCCATCCGGTCGGGGGAGCGGCTCGTCGAGCGCGCGACCGCGCACGGCCTCGCGTTCGCGCTCGACGAGCTCGGCGACATCGCGATTCCCGATCCCGTTGCCGCGCGCGTCGACAAGGCGCAGCTGCGGGCGCTCGCGTCGCTCTATCTGGCGGCCGACCTCGAGCCCGCGGGCGTGATCCCCGCGGTCGAGGCGCTCGCCGGCCTGTCGGCGAGCGGCGCCGTCGGCGTCGATCTCGGCGGCGCGGAGCCGCTGGTCGCCAACTGGTGGCGTCACCGCGCCGAGAAGCTCGCGGCCGGCGAGCGCGCGGCGTTCTATGCACGGTTGTTCGGCACCGCGTACGGCCCGGCGGCCGCGGATGCCGAGCGCAACGTCCAGTTCGAGGAATGCATGCTCGTGCTTTGCGAGGCGCTCTACAAGCTCGACGAGACGCCCGGTGCCGACCCGGGCGGGGATCCCGGGCGCCAGGCGCGGGTCCGCAACGCCGCGCGCGCGCTCGCGCAGAATCTCGGCGCCGCCTGTACCGGCGTGACCGCGTTCATGGCCGGCGAGATCGTCGGCATGCTCAGGGACGCGTTCGCGATCCTCGGCCATGCCGACCTGCGTCACGGCTTCGCCGCGCGCGACATCTGGGGCGTGGTGGCCGGCATCGGCCGGCTTTCGCGGCAGCCGCCGGCCCAGCCTGCCGCCTATGTCCGGCGCGGCAAAGCCGGGATGACCGTGATCGCATGGCTGGCGGACGTCGCGGATGCGCTGGACGGCGCGTCGCCGCTGCTGCGCACCGACAATCCGGTGATCGCCTCCGCCGCCGACTGGATCGAGGCGACGCTCAGCCTCGGCGAGAAACCCGATGGCCCGGTGTCTTCCGTCCCGGACGACGGCCGCGCCGTGCCGCCGGCCGCGCGCCCGGCCGCGCCGTCGAACCCGTGGGCGGCGCTCGGAAGCTGACATGGAACCGCGTCGCTCAGGCCGTCGCGAGACGGGCGGCAGAACCCGGGTGCCGACGGCGGCGGACGTGCCGTCGCCCGTCCGGCCGTGCTGCATGAGTTGCGGGACGCGGAATGCGCGATGCGCGGCGGAGCCGCCGAGATGACGGCAACCGCCCATCTTGCGCGTTCGGCGGTGCCGCGGCCCGACGTTCGCCACCGTGTCCGCGAACTGCTGTCTGCGCAGCAGGGCTTTGGCGCACTCGATCCGGCCATGCGCCGCGATCTCGCGTCCGGACTGGCACGGATCGGCTCGCTCGCGGTCGATCATGACGAGCTCGCGGCGCGTCCCGGCACCGCACTGGCCGTCGCGCAGGACGCGGGCTCGGCGTATTCGGGCACCGCCATCGACCGGATGGCCGGCACCACCCGGGCCGTGCTCAACGCGGTGTCGTTCCCGCGCTTCGTGACCGAGCTGATCACGGGCGTCTTCAAGGCGATGAACGATTCGAACCAGCAGCAGCTGACCGCGTTCGTCGACCTGATCCGCAATGTCGCGCAGACCACCGAAGGCTTCGCGGACAGCAACGTCGGCATCGCCGGCGCGCGGCAGTGGCTGGCCGAGCATTTCCCCACCGCCTACGAGGTCACCGGCGACGACGAGGCCGCCGACGACGCCGACGAACTGGCGGGCCTGCCGCCGGACGAGCGCCGCCAGCGCCAGCAGGAACTGCAGGCCGAGCGCGACGCGTCGACCCGGCTGGCGTTGCGCGCGGGCGCGACCCCGCCGGCGGAAGCGGCGCTGCGCACCGCGCTGGGATTGGGGCCGGGCGACGCGGTGACGGCCGCCGATCCCGAGCGCCTGGTGCCGCTCGCCCAGCAGGTGCTGGCCCGCAACCGCCAGCAGTTGCTCGCGACGATGGTGCAGATGGGTTTGCAGCGCATCGTCATCGAGAGCGGGCGGCTCAATGCCGCGATGAATTTCCATATCGACGCGAGCAGCGTCGCCGCCAACGACCGCGGCTCGCAGTTCGACACGCGCAACACGGTGGGCGTGAGCGGGGGCGCGCGCTTCGGGCCCTGGGGCGCGGAGGCCAATGTGCAGAGCACGATCGGCTACGTGTCGACCGACCGGACCCAGACGACCGAAAGCTCGCACGCCGACCTCAACCTGAGCAGCGGCGTCGAACTGGTGTTTCGTACGGATTACGTGCCGTTGAACCGGCTGGCGGGTGTGGGCGACGTCGAACGCATCCGCGTCAACACGATCAATCCGGATGCAGAAGCGGCGCGCCTGTCCGCCGATCGCGCCGCCCAGCGTAGTGCCGAACAGGCCGACATGGCCGCTCGCAGGACCGCGCTGGACGGTGGGCTGCGTGCGCCGCCGGCTGTTGGGTCGGCGGGTTCGGGCGGGGCGGGTTCGGGGGCAGCGGGTTCGGGAGCGGCGGGTTCAGGGGCAGTGGGTTCGGGGTCGGCAGGTTCGGGGTCGGCGGCGTCGGGATCAGCGGGCTCAGGACCAGCAGCTTCTGGATCAGCGGCGTCAGGCTCGGCAGGGAGTGCCCACACGAGCCAACCCGCTTCGTCGCCGCCGAATCCAGCGCCTGCTTCCGCTTCCGCTTCCGCGCCGCAGCCGCCGACCGGGCCGGGCGCCGCGGCGTCCCGCTCGCCCGCGCACCCCGCGACGGCAGCGCCTCGATCGCCCGCCGGCGCAACAGCAGCGGGACATCGCGCCGCATCATGAACGTGCGCACCGGCAGTCGTTCGCAAAACACCGTGCCGCGCCGAATCCCGCCGATGACGACGTTCAGCCACGCGAGCGAAGTGTCGAGCGCCAGGTGGCGCCGGGTTGTCGACGGCCCGCGCCGACCTGGCACGACGGCGTCGTCGGAAACACTTGACGGGTGTGCGAATCAGGCCAGCGGTGCGACCGACGCCCCGACGATGCCATGCCGCCGCAGTGACTCCGCGACGAAGCCCGACGCCTTCATTGCCTCGACGAATGCGCCGAGCACCGTCGCGGCCGCTTCGCCGCGGCTCTTCGGCACGCCCATCGCCTGGCGGATCACCATGAAACGCTCGCCGAGCAGGCGCAGGCCCGGCGTCTTCGCCGCATCGGCCTCGAGCTGCTGCTTCACGCCGGCCGCGACTTCGAGCTGCTGCTCGACGAAGGTCGGCACGACGGCCTGCGACGTCGGCGCACGCACGATCTGCGCGGCCTTCAGCTCACGCGTGAGGAACAGGTCGTACGCGCTGCCCTTGCCGACCGCCACGCGGTTGTGCGGCTGGTCGACGTCTGCGTTGCCGCGGATCGGCGAAGCGTCGCGCACGAGATAGAAGCCTTCGATCAGCACATAGGGCTCGGTGAACGCGACCGTTTCGCCGCGCAGCGGATCGACCGCGAAGAAGCCGAAATCGGCGCGCTCGTCGGTCAGCGCCTGCACCGACTTGGCGGCCGTATCGAACACGACGAGTTCGAGCTCGGCCGACAGCCGCTCGGCGAACGCGCGCGCGAGGTCGATCGACACGCCGAACGGCTCGCCCGTCGCCGGGTCGCGGTTCGCGAGGATCGGGTTGCCGAGATTGATCGACGCGCGCAGCTTGCCGGTCGGCGTGAACGCGGAGAGGACGGAAGGGTCGACGGTCATGAAAGGGCTCGTTGGGAAGGCGGGTGCGCTGGCGCGGCGGACGGTCAGGGCGCCGACGCAGCGTCATCCGCGATGGATCGGTTGGCTCGTTGCGGCGGTTGCTTCACCGCGCTTACTTCACCGCAACTTCCGTATGCACGACCTGCGGCGGGCTCTTGAAGAACGGGCCCGCCAGCTGACGCCACGCCTGGAAGTCGTCCGACTGCCGGAAATGCACCATGTGGTCGTCGACGCTGTCCCACTTGACGACGAGCAGGTAGCCGCCGCTGCGCTCGATCACGCGATGCAGCTCGGCGCCGCCGCAGCCGCGCGCGCGGGCGAACAGCGGGAGGGCCTGGCGAACCGCCGCCTCGAATGGCTCGGCCTGCGACGGATCGATTTCGAGCGATGCCATTTCCAGAATCATGAATGCTCCTGTGGGGTGAATGAGGCGAACGGATCGCGATGCGACGGGGCGCCGCGATCGACGCGTCCCGCAACGATACCGGAAGTCGGCATCACGCGTTCCGGATGACCGGCTCGCGCGCTGCCGGTCGTGCGTCGCATGCCGCTTCGGTTCATACGAATCAGCGTTTTCCCCAATACGGAATACGCGGCACGCGCCGATGTCACAGAGGTGGTGAAGATAAACAATCCGAGGCCTGCCATGACGACATCCGCGACAAACGGAACGAACGTTACACCACCCGAATCGATCACCGACGCCGCATCCGACACCCCCGCCGCCGCCCCATCGATCCTGCTGGTCGATGACGAGCCGAGCGTGCTGTCCGCGCTGCGGCGCGTGCTGCGGCCCGCGCACTACGAGGTCCTGACCGCCGAAAGCGGCGAAGCCGCGCTCGAGATCCTTGCGTCGACCGAAGTCGACCTGATCGTGTCCGACATGCGCATGCCGACCATGAGCGGCGCGGCGTTTCTCGCCCGCGCCCGCGCGCTGTTTCCGGACACGATGCGCATCCTTCTGACCGGTTATTCCGACATCGCATCGATCGTGGCGGCCGTCAACGAAGGCGGCGTGTATCGCTACCTGAACAAGCCGTGGGACGATCACGACTTGCTGATGACTCTCGAGCAGGCGCTCGAGCAGCGGCGCCTGCGCGGCGAAGCAGCGCGACTGGCAGCACTGACCGAAGCGCAGAACGAAGTGCTGCGCCGCTTCAATACGGAACTCGAAACGCAGGTGCGCGCGCGCACCGAGGAACTCGGCCAAACGGTGCTGTTTCTCGAAGCCGCACAGCACGACCTGAAAAGCAGTTTCACCGCGATGGTCCAGGTGTGCGCGAGCATGATCGAGATGCGCTGCGGATCGGCGAGCGGCCATGCGATGCGCGTGGGTGAGATCGCGCGCCGTCTCGCGCTGTCGGCCGGGATGAGCAGCCTGCACGCGCAGGACGTGTATTACGCGGGACTGCTGCACGGCATCGGCAAGCTGTCGCTGCCCGACGAGCTGCTGCACAAGCCGCTCGTCAAGATGACGACCGACGAACACAGCCTGTTCCAGCAGCATCCGCTGCGCGCGCAGATGGTGCTCACGCCGGTCGCGCAGCTGCACAAGGTCGCGTCGATCGTGCTGCACCAGTACGAGCGCTTCAACGGCCGCGGCACGCCCGACGGGCTGGCGGGCGACGCGATCCCGCTCGGCTCGCGGATCGTCGCGATCGCGCGCGATTTCGAGGGGTTGCGAAACGGCGAGATCGGCTCGCCGCATTCGGTCGAACAGGCGATCGACGTGCTGCATTCGCAGGCCGGCGTGCGTTACGACCCGCTGCTCGTCGCGCGCTTCATCGAGCTGGTGCGGGATCCGGCGAGCCTGCGCATCGCCGCGTCCGTCGCGGAGATCCGGTCCGAACAACTGCGCGAAGGGATGCAGCTCGCCGACGATCTGCGCACGCATCGCGGCGTGCTGCTGATGACGAAGGGCAGCGTGATGTCGGCGCACCAGATCGAGCTCGTGCGGCGCTTCGAAGCACGCGAGGGCACGTCGTTCGACATTCTCGTGCAGACCGGCGCGGCCGCGTCGACGCAGGCGAGCGCCGCCGCGCCGCCCGCGTGACGCTGCACGGGGCCGCACCGCCGCAGCACCGCGTTCATTTCGACCGGGACGCCGATCATGCATGGCACCTATAATCTGCTGCTGGTCCTGCTGTCGCTCGTCATCGCGACGCTGGCCTCCTATACGGCGCTCGACCTGGCGGCGTTCATCTCGCTGCTCGACGACCCGCGGCTCAAGCGCGCATGGCTGGCCGGCGGCGCGGCGGCAATGGGCACCGGGATCTGGTCGATGCACTTCGTCGGGATGCTGGCGCTGTCGCTGCCGATTCCGCTCGGTTATGCGCTGCCGGATACCGGCGCGTCGCTCGCGATCGCGGTGCTCGTGTCGTATTTCGCGCTGAACGTCGTCACGCGTGCGCGGCTGAGCCGCCGGCACCTGCTCGCGGGCGGCGCGCTGATGGGCGCCGGGATCGTCGGGATGCATTACACGGGCATGGCCGCGATGCGCATGGTGCCGGGCATTCGCTACGAACCCGCGCTGTTCGCGGCATCGATCGGCGTGGCCGTGATCGCATCGACCGCCGCGCTCTGGATGGCGCAGACGTTGCGCGCGCAACAGGCGCGCCATGCGACCGCGCAACGCATCGGCGCCGCGCTGATCATGGGCATCGCGATCACGGGCATGCACTACACGGCGATGGCGGCCGCGCATTTCGCGCCGGACGCGCGCTGCGGCGCCGCGAACGGCATCGACGGGCCGTGGCTTGCGACGACCATCGCGCTGTTCACGACGGCGACGCTGATCGTCACGCTGCTCGTCTGCCGCTTCGATGCGCGCACAACCTTTCTGCGCGGCATGACGGACACGCTCGAACGGCTGGTGCGATTGCGTACCGCCGAACTCGAAACGGCGTTGCGGCGCTACGAGCAGACGACGGCGATGCTGCAACGCACGCGCGAGAACATGGCGAGCGAGATCGACGAGCGCCGCGCGGCGCAGAGTCGGCTCGAACAGGAGAAGGACGAACAGCGGCGCCTACTGCGCGCGCTCGAGGAAACCCACGTGCAGTTGCTTCAATCGGAAAAACTCGCATCGATCGGCCAGCTCGCGGCCGGCGTCGCGCACGAGATCAACAATCCGATCGGCTTCATCAGCGCGAACCTCAATACGCTGAGGACGTGGGTGCGCAGCCTGCTGGACGTGATCGCCGCGCACGAAGCCGCGCTGCCGCAGCTCGAACCCGCGGCGCGCGACGCGCTGACGGCGCTGCGCGGCGCGGCCGATCTCGACTACGTGCGCGACGAGATCGTGACGCTGATCGACGAATCGATCGACGGCGCGGTGCGCGTGCGCCGGATCGTGCAGGACTTGCGCGATTTCTCGCGGCCGGGCAGCGGCGAGTGGAGCGTGGCCGATATCCACGCGGGCCTCGAGAGCACGCTCAACGTCGTCCACAACGAACTCAAGTACAAGGCCGACATCGTGCGCGAGTACGGCGACCTGCCGCTGGTCGAATGTCTTCCGTCGCAGCTGAACCAGGTGTTCATGAACCTGCTCGTCAACGCGGCACACGCGATGCCGACGCGCGGCGTGATCACGATCCGCACGTCGAGCGACGGCGAGCAGGTGTCGATCGCGATCAGCGATACCGGAACCGGCATGACGCCCGATATCGTCCGGCGGATCTTCGATCCGTTCTTCACGACGAAGCCGGTCGGGCAGGGAACGGGGCTCGGGTTGTCGGTGTCGCACGGGATCGTCGAGCGTCATCGCGGCACAATCGACGTGACGAGCGAGCCGGGGCGCGGCACGACGTTCCGCGTTCGACTGCCGATCCGGCGCGCGCAGGGCCACGCGGGCGCGGCGGCGGCAGTCGGGCAACGCGTTTGAATGACAGGTGACGCGTCGCTCCGCTACCGCTTGCGCCGCCGCCTTCGAAAGAAATTCCAGAACATCGCGGTCGCGTCCGGCCCGGTCGCGGAGTGGAATGCTTCGCGCGGATCGCCGCCGCTCCACGCGTGCGCCAGGCGGCGCACGATGCAGACCCGCACGATCAGCGTGCCGCCGCGCAGATAGTCGGTGTAATCCGCATCGTCGTGCGCGTACGTATGTTGCTCGCCGACGCGCAGCTCACCCTGTGCGTCGACGAGCCGATTGATCCGCGCGAACGCGACTCCCAGCTGCAGCGCATTCTGCTCGGCGACGACCGTATCGAGCCCGCCGTGCACGACGAGTGCCGGCATGCCCGGATAAGCGCGCCCGTCGACGCAGGCATCGACGACGCCTATCGGATCGTCGCGCAGACCGCGGCGCATCAGGCTCATCGCGGCCATCGTCGACATCGGCGGCGCGATGGCCGGCCCGGAGTGCAGGCCGATGGCCGCGAAGCGATCGGGAAAGTCGAGCGCCAGACGCGCGGCCAGCCCGGCGCCGGCCGAGATGCCGGCCAGATAGACACGGTCGCGATCGAACCCGCGCTCCCGCACGATCGCGTCGACGAGCGATGCGATCGCCGGGGCCTCCGACTGCGACGCATCGCCATGCCAGTTCCAGCAGCGATGGGCGTGGGCGGTCTTCGCCTGTTCGGGAAACAGCACGGCAAATCCGGCGCGCTCGGCGACACGGCAAATACGGGTGCCAGCGGCGAACGACTCGGCGGTCTGCTTGCAGCCGTGCAGCATGACGACGACGGGCAGGCCGTCGGTCGTCGCCGGTGCAGCGGGCAGGTACAGCGCGTACGCAAGATGGTTGACGAGTTGGCCGGCGGCGGGGCGCGCGGAATGAAACGAGCGCAGCCACGTGCCGGGTGCCTGGCGCGGCGATGTGCGGGCGGCGGGCGCCGGCGCGCGGGCGGGACGCGTGGTGCGTGCGGTGGCGGGGCGCTTCGCCGATGGCGCCGGCTTGGCGGTCTTTCTTTTGGGCCGCGTGCGCGTCGCGGCGGTCAACAGGTCGAAAGGCCGTAGCCAGAGGCTGGATTTTTTCCTGGGCATGGACGGATCTCGTGCCGGCGGCGCGCGCGACAGCATGCGGCGAAGCCGGCCGTCGGGTGGAAGGCGAATGATGGCGGCGCACGATGCGTGCCCCGGGAAGCGTCCGCGTCGACGTGCCGCGGCATGACCGACACGGAGGCGACGGCGCGACCCGCGCCGCGCGACATGTTGCCGGCAGCCTCGCGATTCGGACAGGCCACGCGCCATGCTAGCAGGCATCGCGCGTCTCGGGTGCGATGGTTCCGTGACGGATCGATGAATGCTTCGACCCTACCGCGGGCCGTCCCGAACGCGATGCTCGACATCGTCCATGTGCATTCGGCGACCGGCTTCGCGATGAACCGGGCCTGCTCCCCGACGACGCAATCCGATGCGGATGCGTTCGTCGCGATGCGTGGAATGGCTCGGCGATCGATGTCACGACGGCATGCAGCCAGCCGCGCCGGCGGACCTTGTATCGATTGCGCGTTTGCAATCGCCGGAATCACATGTCGCGATGCCGGCGTGAAGGATTCACCGATACGTCCACACCCGGTGCAGCACGAACATTGTCGGCGGGATCAGCAGCGCGATCGCGACGATGGCCCAGCCGCGCGGTACGTCGAGCAGTTCGGCGGCGCGCGCGAGCGCCATCGTTTCGGCGAAGCCGGCCAGCGCAACGGTCAGATAGCGCACCAGGTTGCGCGAGTGCACCCTCGACGAGAAGCTCCACAGCGTATTCGCGAGATACGAGAACGCCGTCGCGCCGACGAACGCGACGGCGTTCGCGATCACTTGCGTCGCATCGAACAGCGCGTACAGCGCGGACGCGATCAGCACGTGCAGCGCGGTCGAGCAGAGCCCGGACAGGCCGAAGCGCGCCAGCCGCACGCGCTCGGCGTAGAGCAGTGCGAACATCGCCGGCTGCACCGATTCAGCGGGCGCCGACCCGCATGCGGGCCGGCTGGACGCGGCGGCGTGCGGCCGCGCGGCGCGTATCGCGCGCGACCGGCAGCTCGACCACCTTGCCTTGCGTCTGGTAGCGGCGGCGGATCAGATAGACGGGACGCTGCTTCGATTCGTCGTAGATGCGCCCGATATATTCGCCGACCACGCCGATGCCGATGAGCTCGATGCCGCCGATGAACAGCACGACCGACAGCAGCGACGCGTAGCCGTGCACCGGATTGCCGAACAGCAGCGTGCGCCCCACGATGAACGCGCCGTACAGGAACGCGAGCGCGGCGATGCCGACGCCGATATAGGTCCAGCTACGCAGCGGCACGGTGCTGAAGCTCGTGATCCCTTCGATCGCGAAATTCCACAGCTTCCATCCGGAGAACTTCGAATGCCCGGCGCTGCGCGCGTCGCGCTGGTACTCGACGATCACGGTCCGGTAGCCGACCCATGCGAACAGCCCCTTCATGAAGCGATGGCGCTCGGGCAGGCTGCGCAGCGCGTTCACGACCTTGCGGTCCATCAGCCGGAAGTCGCCGACGTTCTCCGGCAGCTTCACGTCCGACAGCACGTTGTGCACGCGATAGTAGATTGCGGCAGCGGTGCGCTTCGCGAACGAATCGCACGCGCGGTTGCTGCGCTTCGCGGCGACGACTTCCGCGCCGTCGCGCCAGTGCTCGAGCATCACCGGAATCAGGCTCGGCGGATCCTGCAGGTCGGCGTCGAGCGGGATCACCGCGTCGCCGGCCGCTTCGTCGAGGCCGGCGGTCAGCGCCGCTTCCTTGCCGAAGTTGCGCGTGAGATCGATCACGCGCACGCGGCGGTCGCCCATGCTGACCCGGATCAGGCGCTCGAGCGTGTCGTCGCGGCTGCCGTCGTTCACGCAGACGATCTCGAAGCGGATCGCGTCGAGGCTGGCCATCAGCGGGATCACGACGTCGAAGAAGCGTTCGACGGCTTCGCCTTCGTTGTAGAACGGTACGACCAGCGAGACGAGCGGTGTGTAGAGCGGTTCGCGCATGATGGGTCCCCTGTGATGACGTGTCAGCGGCCGACGCCGACGGTCGTGCGGCCGCTGCGGCGCAGTCCGTGCGCCGGGCGGTGGTGTGAGCGGACCGGATGCGGGAAGCCGGTCTCGGTCGAGTTGTCGCGTGCGTCGGGCATCGACGGCACGTCGTGCCTTTCTTGTGCAATCCGGCTGACGAGCAGTGCCAGCGAAGCCAGCGTGACCAGCGGCATGAACTGGAACGACAGATGCGGCACCAGCACGAGGCCGGCGAGCGGCATCACCCACATCAGCAGCAGCCATTCGCGATCGAAGCGCCGCCAGCCGTGCGTCCACGCATAGCGTGCGTACCATGCGATCACGATCCCGTACCAGGTCAGGTCGTAGTCGTACAGATAGGGGCTGACGATCAGGCACGCGCAGGCGAGCGTCGCGGCACGCAGCGCGTACGAACACGCGCCGCGCCATGCGTACACCACGGCGATCGCGGCGACCGCGGCCGACAGCAGCTGCAGGCCGCGCGCGACGTAGACTGGCCAGCCGGCGAGGGTGGCGAGCGCGAAGACGGTCGGCATGCGCGCGAGCCGTGCGTGGCCGGCGCCGACGAGCTGCGCTGCGTCGTGAATTCCGTGTGCGAATGCGAACCACGCGCCGAGGCCGAACGCGAGCGTCGACAGCGCGAAGCCGCCGGCGATCGTTGCCGCCCACGCTGCCAGCGCGCGCCATTGAGCGGCGCACAGCAGCGCGAGCGGGAACAGGATCGCCATTTGCGGCTTCATCGTCAGCAATCCGAAGCAGATGCCGGCGATGACGGGACGACGATTCAGCATCAGCAGCCCGCAACCGGCGAGCGTCGCGCTCAGGAGGCTCGTCTGCCCGACGATCACCGTGAGAAACGCGCCGGGGAACGCGAGCGCGCAGAGCAGCGCCGCATCGCGCTGCACGGTCGCGCGGATCGTCACCGCGAACAGCACGTAGGTGACGCCGATCCACAGCACGAGCGCGAACATGTACGGCAGCCAGCCGAGCGGTAGCACGAACAGCAGCATGGTCGGCGGATAGAGCCACGGCAGCGAGCCGTCCGCGGCGTTCATCGTCGGAATCGCGAGTTTCTCGATCGCGAAGAGCGACGGGAAATGCCACGCGTCGATCGCATGACCGTGCGCGGCGAGCCGTGCAGCGCTCCAGATCGGCGCGAGATCCTGCGCGAGCGGCCCGGGCACGGACGTATGCGACCCGTGCACGCGTGCGAGGTAGACGCAGAGGAACAGCAACTCGGTCAGCAGTACCGCTGCCGCATAGAGGCGTACCCGATCGCGATTGAGCCAATGCGGGAACCGGCGCGGGCCGGCGATCGGCAGTTCCGGGTGTGCGTCGAGCACCGAATCGCCGTGCAGAAGGGAGCGCGGCGATCTCATCACGCATTCCCCGATGCAAGGGTCGAGCGCCGCACGACGACGAACAGGACGGCGAGCAGCACGACCGGGCCGATCTGCGGCAGCTTCGTGATCCGGTTGAATATCTCGAATATGGGCAGCAGCCACGCGAGCACGATCACGATCTGGTCGCCCGGCAGCCAGCCTTCGTCGAGCCCGTGGGCGATCACGCAGATGAACGCGATGCCGAGCCACGCGAGTTCGTAATGCCAAAGATAGGGGGTCGTCAACAGCGTGGCGATCACCAGCGCCGCGCCGCGCAGCCGAATGTCGGCGGTGCGACGCCACACCTGGACGGCGGCGGCGATTGCGAGCAGCCCGACGGCGGCCTGGGCGGCGAGCGAGACCGGAATCGATGCGCCCGCAAGCCGCAGCGCCGCGAACGTCGTGGGCGAAACGAACCAGTAGGCAGGAAGGGTGAAATGCATGCCGCGCACGATCGACATCGCCTGAGCCAGGCCCTGCAGGGAGCTGGTGCCGGTCAGCGCAATGCCGGCCACGGTGAGCAGCACCGTGGTGATCGCTGCCGACGCGAAGGTGCGCCACGAGCGGGTCGCGACCAGCACGAACGGAAACACCACCGCCAGCTGCGGCTTGATGGCGAGCAGCCCGATCAGCACGCCGGCGACGATCGGGCGTCGGCCGAGGAAATGCAGCGCGAATGCGGCGATGCCGGCGGTCAGGATGCTGTTCTGCCCGTACAGGACGGACGCGAACACGCCCGAGTAGGCGAGCACGACGAGCGCGGCGGCGCGCGGAGCGGGCAGGTGCGCACGCAGACCCGACAGTCGCAGGACTGCGTACGCATAGCATAAAAGACTGCCCGCAAAAAAGAGGAAATACGCGGGCAGGAAAGGCACGAGGGCGACCGGCGCGATGAACAGCAGCATCGTCGGCGGATAAAGCCATGGCAGCGACTGGTGGCCAATGTAGGCACCGAATTGCGCGACCTCGGCATGGGAGAAGAGGACCGGATCGTAGATCGCGGCGGCATGGCCTTGCAGCACGAGCTGCGACGCGGTCCAGAAGACGGAGAAGTCGACACCCGGCCGTGCGGTGGTCTGTGACGTGAAGGCATCCGTCACGAAGCCCCAGGTGATCAGGAATCCAACACACAGCATCAGCATGATGCAGCTGTACGGAATGATCCGGTCGGCTGTCAGCCACTGAGCACAGCGTTTGGCGCGATAGCGCACTCCACGATTGGCTGTGTACATGATGCCCCGTTTGCGGTGAAGGCTGCTTCTCTGCCGCAGCCTTTTTGTGTTGCTGTGTATCCGGATCGAATCGCGTTCGATGGCGCTGTCCGGTGAATGCATTGTTGGAGAAAAAATCGCGTGACGCAAACCGCGGGCTGAATCGTGAGATATCGATTCGGCAGCGACAGCGCGGAAAACCGGGTTTTCACGTCTGAGAAAACCGTAGCGGCGCAAATGATGTTTCTCGCTTGAAACATTCCGGGTTTTTCGCCGGTCCGGCGGTGTGCGGAATTCGTGTCCGGCGACGGCCTGCATGGATTCGGGAAAATCCCGAGAAAATTTTTGGGTGCCCTTGCACAGCACGGCGGCGCCCCGCCGGCATCCCGGGCCGGCCTGCGTGCGTATATCAAATCTGAAACATTTTGTGCAGCGCGCCGAAACACGACCGACGGGGGGATCGCCGGAACCCTTGCTGCGTCTGGATTTCCTTCTGGCTGGCCTGCTCTTTGCGTCAAGGTCCGCACGAAAGTCGACGACGTGATGTACGACCGGTTGAAGCAACAGGCTGACAAGACCGGACTCAATCACCTGCGGAAAGCAACGGATCGGGGGCGCGTCGGGGAATACGCCGCCCAGGCCGTGAAAACCGCCGGAAACGTCGACCGAGCGAATAGGCGACGGCATCGTCCGCGCAACAAGAATCACATGACAGCATTTGGGGAATAAAAATGAAAGACCAGAGCACGTCGCGGCTCGCATGCCGCGAAGCATATCCGCAGCAGCATCGACGCGCTTGCGTCATCCGTTCAATCCGTATCCATGCACGGGGCGGTCGTTGCGCCGTTCTCGCTCTGCTCGATCGCACCATTCGCCAGATCGCAGCGCGCATGGATATCGCACGCATCAGCCCACCGACAATCGTTCGCCCGGCCAGGCTCGTACCCTGCCGTGTCCGTCGCTGAGCGCCGCATCCGAATCCATTTGTTGTGCCGTTGTGCCGGTAGTGCCAGCTCCCCGCGTCGATACCCGACAACGGGATTTCAATAGTAGTGCGAAAGGAGATTAGCCATGTCCACGTTCATCCAGAAAGTCCGCGGTTTCGTCCAAGACGAGCAAGGTGTGACGGCCATCGAATACGGCCTGATCGCCGCGCTGATCGCAGTCGGCCTCGTTGCAGCATTGACGCTGGTCGGAAACGATCTCAAGACCGTGTTCAACACGATCGCAGACGACCTCAACGCGGCCATCTGAATGGCGGGGCGGCGAACGGTGAGTCCGGCCCGTTCGTCGTCATCCCGTCGCTCGATCAGGGCCGGACACCCAACCAACGGATGTCGAATGAACCGAACGGCGGATGACTCGGCCGGTGCACTGCTCGAGTCTCCCCCGCTCTCTTGATCAACCGAATCGGAGGTCGTCATGCGGACCAGGGGATGTGCGGTAGCGGTATCGCGATGGATCGCCGACGAGCAGGGGGTGACGTCGATCGAATATGCGCTGATCGCGGCAGTATTCGCCACCATCGTGCTGGGAAGCGTGGTCGTACTGAAGGGTTCGCTTGAAGACATGTACAACGCGATCGCGTCGATCGTGACCGCGGCGGTCAATACCGCACTGGGTCAGTGATCCTGATCATTACATCCCGTCGAGGTTCGCCATGTTGCCTGCTGCGCTGCCTTACCCGGTCCCGTTGTGCGTGACGCTGCTCGTCGTCGTCGCGGCCAGCACGGACATCACGAGCCGACGCATCCCGAACCGGCTCGTCGTGATCGGGCTGGCCGGTGCGCTGATTGCCCAGTGCGCGCTGCACGGCGTCCAGGCGGGTGCGCTCGCATGGCTTGCCGGCGCCGCGACCGGCTTCGGCCTGCTGCTGCCGTTCTATCTGCTGCGCGGGATGGCTGCAGGCGACGTGAAGCTGATGCTCGCGATCGGCGCGTGGGTCGGCGCCCAGATGACGTTCTACATCGTGCTGGCCGCCTTTCTGGCCGGCGGGATCGGCGCGATCGGTTTCGCGCTGCTGCGCGGACGCGTGCGCCAGATGTGGGCGAACGTCGTGGCGCTGATCGCGCGTCGCGCGTCCGGGGCGCGTGCAGGGGCAACCGACGGCCCCGTGGAGTTCGCGTCGGTCGGTGCGTTGCCGTATGGCGTGGCGATTGCCGCCGGCACGCTGGGCATGCTGTTCGTATCGTGCGCGTAGCGCGCCGAACCTGCAACGAGGATGGACCGAACATGAACACGAATCCCACCGAACCGAGACGCGACGCGCAGGTTGCACACCTGCCGCTTCCGTTGCCCATGCGGGAGGCGCACGCGAAGCCGGGCGCGCAACTGCCGGCGGCGCCGCGCTCGCTCGAGGAAACCGGACTGAGCCAGGCGTTCATCGCAGGGCTCGTGCTGAAGTCGACGCTGGTGCTCGGCCGCCCGTCCTACGGCGACCTGATCGAGCGTCACTGTCTCCCGCTCGCCGTGCTCGACGACATCTTCGCGTTCCTGGTGCGCGAGCATCTGGTCGAACTGACCCATCGCGGCAAGACGGACCTCGACGTGACGTTCCGCCTGACCGAGGCAGGCCGCCTGGCCGCGCTCGAAGAGCGCGCGCGCAGCAGCTACAGCGGCCCTGCGCCGGTGACGCTCGACGCGTATCTCGACTGCGTGTCCACCCATTCGGTGCGCAAGCTGCGCGTGGCCCAGAACGACGTGTGGGCCGTCTTCGACGGCGTCGTCATGGATACGGCGATCCTCGATTCGGCGGCCGCCGCGCTGAACTCCGGCCGTCCGCTTCTGATCTACGGCCCGGCCGGCAGCGGCAAGACGTTCCTCGCGGAGCGGCTCGGCGCGCTGATGGGCGGCCACGTGCCGGTGCCGTACGCCATTTGCGCCGCCGGCGAAGTGATCCAGATCTACGACCCGCTCGTGCATGTCGATGCGGCAGCGCAAGCGGACGGCCAATCGGTCGATCGCCGCTGGCGCCTGTGCGAGCGGCCGGTCGTGATGTCCGGCGGCGAGCTGACGCTCGACGAGCTCGACCTGCGCCGCGATGACGCGGCGGGCTTCTACCAGGCGCCGCCGCACATGAAGGCGAACATGGGCATGTACATCGTCGACGATCTCGGCCGCCAGCGTGTCGAGCCGCGCGACCTGCTCAACCGCTGGCTGCGCCCGCTCGATCGCGGCGTCGATTTCCTGACGCTCGAGTCCGGCAACCGCTTCGTGCTGCCGTTCGACGTCTGGCCGGTGTTCTCGAGCAACCTGGCGCCGGAGCAGTTCGCCGACGACGCGTTCCTGCGCCGGCTCGGTTCCAAGCTTCACGTCGGCGCATTGTCGATCGACCACTACCGCGCGGTGTTCGACGCCGCATGTGCGTCGCTCGGCCTGGTATCGACGCAGGACGCATTCGACTATCTGCTGCACCGGCTGCACCTGCCGACCGGCAAGGCCTATCTCGCATGCTTCCCGATGGATCTGCTGCGCCTCGTCGCCGCCGGCGCGCGGTATCGCGGCGATCCGCTCGAAGTGACGCACGACGCGCTGCACGACGCATGGGCCAGCTATTTCGGCACGGCGCCCGAGCGCGACGGCGTGTATCTGCCGCCTGCCGACCACGGCGGTCGCACGCACGTAACCGGTTGAGCCGTTTCTTTCACGATTCGTTGAGGAGCATTGCCATGAAAAACAGTCGAGCGCTCATGATGCTGATCGTCGCGATGGTCGCGGGGCTTGCCGCGGTCGTGTTCGCGTCCCGCTGGTTGATGAATACCTCCAGCAGCTCGATCACGTCGGTCGCGGTGGCGACCACCGACCTGAACCTGGGCGAGCCGCTCGGGCCGAACCAGATCCATATGGTGAGCTGGCCGTCGGGCAGCGTGCCGACCGGCGCGTTCACCGACACGAAGGAACTCGAAGGGCGCGTCGTGCGCACGAGCCTCGCCCGCGGCGAGCCGGTGATCGAGTCGAAGCTCGCGCCGGTCGGCACGAAGGGCGGGCTGTCCGCGGTGATCGCCGACGGCAGCCGCGCGATTACCGTGCGGGTGAACGATGTGGTCGGCGTCGCGGGCTTCGCGCTGCCGGGCAACTACGTCGACGTGATCGTCAACACGCAGGAACAGCAAGGCAAGACCGACGGGCAGAGCATCTCCAAGATCGTGCTCGAGCACATCCTCGTGCTGGCCGTGGCGCAGCAGGTCAGCCGCGACGACACCGCACCGAAGGTCGTCAACGCGGTGACGCTCGAAGTCACGCCCGACCAGGCCGAGCGCCTCGACCTCGCGCGTAGCGTCGGCACGCTGTCGCTCGTGCTGCGCAACCAGGTCGACCAGAAGACGCTGACCACCGACGGCGCGACCAAGCTCACGCTGCTCGGCAAGGCACCGGTACCCGAAGCGCCCGCACCCGCGCCGGTGAAGACCGTGCGCGTGCGTGTCGCATCCCATGCGGCACCGGGAGCACGCCGCGATTGCGTCGGCGTGCTGACCGGGGTACACGGCAGCGTCGAATGTTTCTGAATTCGTAGAACACGTGCAAATAACCACATTAACCAGATCGGCCGCCGTCAGGGCACGGCGGCCTTGAAAGTCGACAACCGGCGCCTCGCCGGTCACTCGGGGGATCAGACGAAATGAAGATCAATCCGCAACATTCAGGTACCGGCCCGGTGCGCACGCGTATCGCACGGGGCGCGATGATGGCCGCGATCCTCTGTGCCGGAACGCTGACCGTATACAGCGCACTGGCCCAGGAAGCCGCCGAATCGGCCGCGCTGATGAAGGGCGGTGCAGCCGCGCCGGCGGCGGCCGCCAAGGGGCCGATGCAGATGACGATCAGCATGACGCCGACTCCGGCCGCCGCGCCCGCCGCGGCGCCGGGGCCGCTGCGCGGGCCGAACTGCGTGGGCGCGGTACGCGAGTCGACCAGCGTCAGCGTGCCGCTCGGCAAGTCGCTGCTGGTGCCGATGCCGGAGCCGGTCCGCAACCGGACCATCGGCAACCCGGCCGTCGCGCAGGCGACGATGGTGTCGCCGCAGACGCTGTACATCCTCGGGCTGTCGGTCGGCACGACCAACATGATCGTGCAGGGGCGCAGCGGTGCGTGCCGCGTGATCGACGTGGCGGTCGGCGCGGACGCCGGCGGCCTGCAGGCGTCGCTGATGCAGCTGATGCCGAACGAACACGACATCCACGTATCGACCGCCGCCGGCACGATCGTGCTGGCAGGCAACGTATCGAACTCGCAGGCCGCGCAGCAGGCGGTGCAGATCGCCCGTGCGTACAGCGACAGCGCCGGCGACGGCGGCGGCAAGGGCGCCGGCGTGCTGAACATGCTGGCCGTCACGTCGCCGCAGCAGGTGATGCTCGAGGTGAAGGTCGCCGAAGTGTCGAAGACGCTGATCAACCAGATGGGCAGCGCGTTCAACATCCAGGGCGGCTTCGGCTCGTGGAGCGGCGCGCTCGTCAGCAACCTGCTCGCGGGCGTCGCAAGCGGCGCGGTGTTCAACAAGGCGAACAACAGGCCGTTCAGCATCGCGGCCGATGTGCAGAACACCGACAACCTCGTCAAGATCCTCGCGGAGCCGAATCTCGTGACGATCAGCGGCCAGGAGGCGACGTTCCTCGCCGGCGGCAGGATCTTCATCCCGGTGCCGCAAAGCAGCGGCAATGGCACGTCGTCGATCACGCTGCAGGAAGAGGAATTCGGCGTCGCGCTGAAGTTCACGCCGACGGTGCTCGGGAACGGCAGGATCAGCCTGAAGGTCGCGCCGGAAGTGTCCGAACTGTCGCAGACGGGCGTGACGCTGAGCGCGTCCAACATCGGCGGCACGTCGATCCTGCCGCTGATCACGACGCGGCGCGCGTCGACGACGGTCCAGATGGGCGACGGCGAGTCGTTCGCGATCGGCGGGCTGATCAAGGACAACGGGACCGGTGCGCTGAAGGCGATCCCGGGTGTCGGTGAAGTACCGGTGCTCGGCGCGCTGTTCCGCAGCACGTCGTTCCAGCAGGATCGCACCGAACTGATCTTCGTGATCACGCCGCACCTGGTGAGGCCGCTGCAGACCGCCGACGTGCCGCTGCCGACCGACAGCTTCTCGAAGCCGAACGAAGCCGACGTGTATGCGACCGGCAACATGGAAGGCCGCAAGGGTGTCCGCCGGGCGGGCGCACAACCGGCGAGCGGCGCGATGGATGCACCGCAGACGCCGGCTCCCGCACCTGCTCCCGCGCCGCAATCGGCTGAGCCGGCCGCACCGGCCGCCGCACTGCCCGCACCGCGTGCGCCGCAGCCCGCCGATGCACCGGCGCCGGTGCCGGCGGAGCCGCAGAAGGCCGCGGCTGCCGACGCGGCTGGGACGGTGAGCGCCGAACCGGCGCCGGCCGCGCAGCCGCAAGAGCAACCACAGTCGCAGCCGCAACAGCAGTCGCAGCCGCAGGCCGAAGCGGCCACCGCGGCTACCGCGGCGCGGATCGCGCGCATCGAAGCGGCTGCCGCGCGTCTCGCGGCCGCCGGCTCCGCCGCGCCGGCAAAACCCGCGCCGCGTTCGAAGCACGGCTTGCCGGCCGCCGCGCACGCGCAGATCGCGCGGGCGGGCACGGAACCCCAGTCCACCGATCGTTGAAGCCATTCAAGGGGAAGCTCATGAAATCCGCCTACCTCGTATTCGTGCGCCGCGCGGCGCTCGCCGTCCCGCTCGCGTTCGCGCTCGCCGGCTGCATGTCGTCGACGCCGGTGTGGGACACCCGCTTCGGCGATTCGGTCCGCGCCGTCACGCAAGCCCAGATCATCGATCCGCATGCCGCCGAACACGCGGCATCGAACCCGGGGGTCAACGGCAGCGCCGCCGCGTCCGCACTCGACAACTACGACAAGTCGTTCAAGCAGCCCGAGCCGAAAGCCAATGCCTTCGTAATCGGGATCGGCAAGTCGGCGCAGTAACACACAGGCAAGCTCAGGGAGAACGCCATGTCCAGCGCAGCTCGTCATCCGAAACTCACGCGTCGCGGTATGCATCGCCAGCAAGGCGCCGTCGCGATCATCGTCGGTCTCGCACTGGCGGTGATGATCGGGTTCGTCGGTCTCGCGCTGGACCTCGGCAAGCTGTACGTCACGCGCAGCGAACTGCAGAACAGCGCCGACGCATGCGCGCTGTCCGCTGCGCGCGACCTTACATCGGCCATCAGCCTGCAGGTTTCGGAAGCGGACGGCATCGCCGCCGGCCACTCGAATTTCGCGTTCTTTCAGCAGAACGCGGTACAGATGCAGACGGATTCGAACGTCACGTTCAGCGATTCGCTGACCAATCCGTTCCTGACCAAGACGGCGGTTACGACGCCGGCGAACATCAAGTACGTGAAGTGCACCGCGCAGTTGAGCAACATCGCGCACTGGTTCATCGAGGTGCTCAACACGATTCCCGGCGTGCAGGTCGCGAACGCGGCCCAGGTCGCGGCGAGCGCGATCGCGACGGTCGGCGCCGGGCAGACGGCCTGCGCGATTCCGGTGTTCGTGTGCCGTGCGGCTGCCGCCGCGCCCTACAAGGTCGGTGACTGGATCTCGTCGCCGTCCGGCTCGTCGTCGACTTACGGGCCCGGCAACTTCGGCTGGGCGGCGCTCGACGGTTCGACGAACGAGACGACCATCGCCAGCGAACTGTCCGGCAATAGCTGCAACATCACGTCGCCGCCCGACCTCGGGTCGACGGGCCTGAAGTCCGCGTCGCTGCGTGCCTGGAACACCCGCTTCGGGATCTACACGAACGGCGCCAACGGCTCGAGCGGCCAGCCGGACTTCACCGGCTACGCGTACGTCGGCCCCAACTACGGGCCGCCGGGAACCGCGGGCATCGTCGGCGACGCATACACGCAGTTCGTGCTCGACCGCGCCAGCTTCAAGTCCTACCAGGGCGACGGCGCACCGCCCACCGGCAGCGGCATCTCGACCAACGGGACGGCGACGGCGAGCAATTACCAGACGTTCGGCGGCGACCGCCGGCTCGCGCTCGCCCCCGAAGGCGATTGCTCGACGCTGTCGGGAAGCAGCAGCAAGCTTCACGTCACGCAGTGGGACTGCGTGCTGATGCTCGATCCGCTGCCGTTCAGCCCGGGCAGCGGCGGGGTGACGGCACACCTCGAATACCTCGGCTCGACGGCATCCGGCACGACGCCCTGCGCGACGCACGGCTTGCCGGGTACCGGAAGTTCGGCCGGCATCAAGGTGCCGATGCTCGTTCAATAGTGGAGACGCGATCATGAAAAGGCTCCCGATTCGCCGGTCACGCATGCGCGGTGTCGCCGCGGTCGAATTCGCGCTCGTGCTGATGCCGATGATCGTGCTCGCGACCGGCGTGGCCGAGTTCGGCCGCGCGATCTACCAGTACGAGACCCTCACCAAGGCGACGCGCAACGCGGCGCGCTACCTGTCGGTCTTTCTGCCGACCGACAGCGCGTATCCGCTCGCGGAGGCGCAGTGCCTGGTCGTGTACGGCAGCACCACATGCGGCTCCGCCGGCACCGAGTTGGTGCCGGGGCTCACGACGTCGATGGTGATCGTCTGCGACGCCGCGCATTCGACCGATTGCGCCGATGCGTCCGACCCGCCGCAGTTCGCGAACCTGCCGACGTACGACTCGACCAACAATGCGGCAAGCGGCACGGCGACCGGCAGCATCAACGTCGTCGAGGTGAAGGTGAAGGGCTACCAGTACCAGCCGATTCCGGCCTACCCGGGGCTGTCCTCGATCACCTTCGGCAACATCGTCACCGTGATGAGGCAAGTGTCATGAACGCGCGCCCCTTTCCGCTGTTGCGCCGGCGCACTCAACGCGGCGCGACGATCGTCGAGTTCGCGCTGATCGCATCGATCCTGATCATGCTGCTGATCGGCGTGTTCGAATTCGGGCGCGTGCTGTTCTACTGGAACACCGCGACCGAGGCGATCCGGCTCGGCGCACGCACGGCGATCGTCTGCGACGTGAACGCCGCCGGCGTCGTGAAGCGCGTGAAGTCGCTGATGCCGATGCTGTCGAACGCGAACGTGTCGGTGAGCTACACGCCGTCGGGCTGCGACGTGAGCTCCTGCTCGTTCGTGACGGTCAGCATCACCAACGTGACGGTCAGAACGATGATTCCGATCGCGAACGTCTCGATCACGATGCCGTCGTTCACCACGACGCTGTCGCGGGAAAGCCTGAATTCGTCGACGGGCGGCACGGCCTGTCAATAATCGAACCGACGAGGCACAGTCATGATCAATATCCTCGTAGCTGCCGACGATACCGCCCGGCTCACGCAGATCGCGCGCCTGGTCACCGAGAGCGGACACTATCGCGTGACGCGCGCGCACGGACGGCCGTCCCAGATCGAGCATCGAACCGACGGGCTCGATTCGTTCGACATCCTGCTGATCGACGGCGCGACGACAGACGCGGCCGAGCTGTCGGCGCTCGAGCGGATCTGCCGGCTGCACCCGGGCCTGACCGGTATCCTGGTGACCGCGGATGCGGCGCCGCACGTGCTGCTGGACGCGATGCGCGCCGGCGCGCGCGACGTGCTGCAGTGGCCGATCGACCCCGCGGCGCTCGCCCGCGCGCTCGAACGCGCGGCCGCGCAAAGCACGCGGCGCGACAGCGACGATACGCGCTTCGTGTCGTTCATGTCGTGCAAGGGAGGCGCGGGTACGAGCTTCGCCGCGAGCAACGTCGCGTACGAGATCGCCGAAGGCCACAAGCGCCGCGTGCTGCTGGTCGATCTGAACCAGCAGTTCGCGGATGCCGCGTTCCTCGTCAGCGACGAGACGCCGCCGTCGACGCTGCCGCAGCTGTGCGCGCAGATCGAACGGCTCGACGGCGCGTTTCTCGACGCGAGCGTCGCGCACGTGACGTCGACGTTTCACGTGCTCGCCGGCGCGGGCGACCCGGTGAAGGCCGCGGAGATGCGCGAGGACGCGCTCGAATGGATCCTCGGCGTCGCGGCGCCGCGTTACGACTTCGTGATCTTCGACATCGGCGTCAGCATCAATCCGCTGTCGATGATCGCGCTGGATCGCAGCGACCAGATCCAGCTCGTGCTGCAGCCCACGATGCCGCACGTGCGCGCGGGCCGCCGGTTGCTGGAGATTCTCGTGTCGCTCGGCTACCCGACCGACCAGTTGCGGCTGGTGGTGAACCGGATGACGCGAGCGAGCGAGCGGTCTCGTGCCGCGCTCGAGGAAGTGCTCGGCCTGCACGCCAGCAGCACGATACCCGACGACGCCGACACCGTGCGCGAAGCGCTCGACCAGGGGCATCCGGCCTCGCGCGTCGCGCGCGGCGCGGCGGTCACGCGTGCGTTGCAGGCGTGTGCGAAGCAGATCGTCGAAGGGGACGTGCGCACCAGGCACGGCACGTCCAGCAGCGAACCGTTGATGTCCCGGCTGTTCGGCCGCAAGGCCACGCCGAAGCTCAAGTCCATGTGAATCTTGCGGGGAAACCATCATGTCATTGCGCGAACAGATGTCCTTGTACCGGACGCAGCCGCAGGCGGCGGGCACCGAACCGGCAGGTGCGACGCATTCGTCGGTACGCAACGCCTACCAGAAGCTGCGCCGCGAAATTCACCTGGCGGTGCTCGAACGCGTCGAGCTGGAGCGTCTGTCGCGCCTGCCGCAGGAACAGGTCCGGCAGGAAATCTCGGCGCTGATCTCGCGCATCCTCGACGAGGAGCGCCTGCTCGCGAACGACATCGAGCGGCGCCAGCTCGCGATCGACGTGTACGACGAGATGTTCGGTTTCGGCCCGCTCGAGGCGCTGCTGCGCGACCCCGGCATCTCCGACATCCTCGTGAACACGTACCGGCAGGTCTACGTCGAGCGTGCCGGCCAGCTCGAGCTGACCGACGTGACGTTCTACGACGACGCGCACCTGATGAAGGTGATCGAGAAGATCGTGTCGCGGGTCGGGCGCCGCATCGACGAATCGACTCCGATGGTCGATGCGCGTCTGCCGGACGGCTCGCGCGTGAACGCGATCATTCCGCCGTCGGCGATCGACGGGCCGCTGATGTCGATCCGGCGCTTCGCGGTCAACCCGCTGAAGATGGACGACCTCGTGAGTTACCAGAGCCTAACGCCGCCGATGGCGGAACTGCTCGATGCGCTGGCCCAGGCGAAAGTGAACGTGCTCGTGTCGGGCGGCACCGGCAGCGGCAAGACGACGCTGCTCAACATCCTGTCGGGCTTCATTCCGCGTTCGGAACGGATCGTGACGATCGAGGATGCGGCCGAGCTGCAACTGCAGCAGCCGCATGTGCTGCGGCTCGAAACGCGGCCGCCGAACATCGAGGGCAAGGGCGAGATCACGCAACGCACGCTCGTGCGCAATGCGCTGCGGATGCGGCCGGACCGGATCATTCTCGGCGAAGTGCGCGGCGCGGAAGCGCTCGACATGCTCAATGCGATGAACACCGGCCACGAAGGCTCGCTCGCGACGATCCACGCCAACACGCCGCGCGATGCGCTCACGCGGCTCGAGAACATGATCAGCGTCGGCGGCCTGACGCTGCCGCCGAAGACGATGCGCCAGCAGATCGCGTCGGCGATCTCGGTGGTGGTTCAGGCCACCCGGCTCACCGACGGCAAGCGCAAGATCGTCAGCATCCAGGAGCTGACCGGGATGGAGGGCGACATCATCAACATGCAGGAGATCTTCACGTTCAAGCGCACCGGCATGGATCGCGACGGCACGGTGCGCGGACACTTCTGCGCGACCGGCGTGCGGCCGAAGTTCGCCGAGCGGCTGCAGGCGTTCGGCATCAACCTGCCGGATTCGCTGTACGACCCGGCGCAGCGTTACGAGACGAAGTGACGACGCGCGGTCGTCTGATTCCGGGGAGGCCTCATGGACTCGATCTTTTACGGTTTTGTGATTCTGACCTTCGTCGCGGTCGTGCTCGCGATCGAGGGCGTCTATCAATGGTGGAACACGCGCCACGGTGCCGCGGCGCGCCGGATCGAATCGCGCCTGCGCGCGATGTCGGCCGGCGGCAGCGTGCAGCAGGAGCGGCTGTCGATTCTCAAGAAGCGGATGCTCGACGAGTCGAAGCCGTTCGACCGGCTGTTGTTGCGCATGCCGCGCGTGCAGTCGCTGGACCTCCTGCTGCAGCAGTCCGGGCTCGACTGGACGGTCGCGAAACTGGTCACGCTCTGCGCCGCATTCCCGGTGGCGACGATGCTGGCCCTGACCCTGACCGTGTTGCCGCTGATCATCGTGGTGCCGATTGCGCTGCTGACCGTATGCATCCCGGTAATGTACGTGATGCGGCATCGCAACCGGCGGATGCTCAAGCTCGAGCGCCAGCTGCCGGATGTCTGCGACATGATCGCGCGCGCGCTACGCTCCGGCCACTCGTTTACGAGCGCGCTCGGGATGGTCGGCGAGGAGTTTCCCGATCCGATGGGCAGTGAATTCAGGATCACGTTCGACGAGATCAATTACGGCGTATCGCTGCACGATGCGCTGGTGAACCTCGCCACGCGCGTGCCGGCCCATGACCTGCGCTACTTCGTGATCGCGGTGCTGATCCAGCGCGAGACCGGTGGCAACCTGGCCGAACTGCTCGACAGCATCGCGTCGCTGGTGCGCGAACGCTTCAAGCTGTTCGACAAGGTCCGCGTGCTGTCCGCGGAAGGGCGGTTGTCGGCCTGGATCCTTGGCCTGCTGCCGTTCGGTACCGCGGGCATGATGGCGGTGTTGAACCGCGAGTTCCTGTCGGTGCTCTGGGAGGATCCGGCCGGCATCAAGATGGTTGGCGTGATGCTCGGGTCGATGGTATTCGGCCTGCTGTGGATTCGCCGCATCATCCGCATTCGCGTCTGACGCGTGTCCCGGGCTTCACGAACCGAATCGAGGCTGTCATGCAAAACCTGAGCGTAGTACATACCGTGATGCTGGCCGGCTTGTTCCTTTTCGTCGCCGGCGGCGTGCTGGTCGCGATGCTGCTGTTCGCGCCGCGCAACATGGAGCGCCGGATCCAGCAGGCGAGCGGAGCGAGCGTGGGCATCGGCACCGGTGCGAACGACGGCGGCGGGCAAACATCGCACTGGGTCGCGAAACTCGTCGAACTGTCGAAACCGATTTCCCGGCTGTCGCTGCCGCAGGAGGGCTGGGAGAACTCGCCGCTGCGGATCCGGCTGATGAATGCCGGCTGGCGCGATGCGAACGCGGGCGCGCTTTACTTCGCGGCGAAGACGGTACTCGCGCTGGCGCTGCCGGGCGCTGCGCTGCTGGCGCTCGCCACGACCCGCCTCGCGGGTCAACGCATGCTGCTGTCGTTCCTCCTCGTGGCGCTCGCCGGGATCGGCTACTACGTGCCGAACGTGATCCTCCGGCGCCGGATCGCGAAGCGTCAGCAGGTGATCTTCGAGGACTTCCCGGATGCGCTCGACTTGCTGACCGTATGCGTCGAAGCAGGGCTCGGGCTCGATGCGGCGCTGATGAGGGTGAGCGAGGAGCTGCGCTTTCGCAGCGAAGTGGTCGCGGGCGAACTCGACTTGCTGCTGCTCGAGATGCGTTCCGGGTTCACGAAGGATACCGCGCTGCGCAACCTGGCGCTGCGGACCGGCGTCGAGGACATCGAATCGTTCTGCGCGATGCTGATCCAGGCCGATCGCTTCGGCACGAGCATCGCGGAATCGCTGCGCGTGCTCTCGGACATGCTGCGCACGCGGCGGCGGATGCGCGCCGAGGAGCGGGCCGCGAAGATCGCGCTGAAGCTGCTGTTTCCGCTCATCTTCTTCATCTTCCCGGCGCTGATGTGCGTGTTGCTCGGGCCGGCGATGATTCACGTGTATCGCGTGCTGCTGCCGACCTTCACCAGCATCGGGCAGTAAGCGGCGGCGGGGGGCCGCGCGAACCGGATGTGCGTGTCGGCCCGGCGTCGCCGGCCGGCACGGTCATCGTCTTCATGGGAGGCTCCTTCTCCCCCCGGGCGGCGCCGCGAGACAGGTCGATCATAGCGGCGTCAACGCAACCCGGACCCATGGTCGGCCATGGACGCAGCCGTAGTCCACTGCCCGCGCGGGTGGCCCCCTACGGCTAACCCTCAAGGCCGCCCCTCGCTCGGCACATCGGCCGCCTTGCTGAGCTCGCCCATGATGATCCGTGCGATCTCGTTGGCCGGTGCGCGTCCGTCCGGGCCGGACGCCGTGTTCGCCCACGTGACGATCGTCGTCTTCGTTGCCGGATCGTAGCCCGCGAACGTATTGAAACCCGGTATTTCCCCGGTGTGCCCGTAGTACGTGCCGAACTTCGCGAGCCCCATGCAGTAGCTCGCCGACGCCGGATTCGACGGATCGATCGGCGTGCAGCTCGCGAGGCGTTGCGCCTGCAGGTCCGCATTCAGGTAGCCGCCGCCGACCATCCGCTGCACGTACGCACCCAGTTCGGCCGCGGTCGAGATGCCGGAGCCGGCCGTCCATGCCCACGACGTATTGACCGTCGTCACGTCGGCCGGCTGCAGCGTGCCGTTCTTCGCGGCGGCCTGGCGCGCGGGAGACAGCGCGTCGCCGTCGATCGTCTCCACGTTGGTGCCCCATTGATAACCGCGCGGCGCCGGCGCGGGGAGCGCCGTGTTGTCTTGCGGCGGCAGCGATGTCTCGGTCAGCCCGAGCGGCGCGAACAGCCGCGTCCGGATCGCATCGG
The DNA here is from genome assembly GCF_003853755.1 of Burkholderia sp. Bp8984. Taxonomy (NCBI): domain Bacteria; kingdom Pseudomonadati; phylum Pseudomonadota; class Betaproteobacteria; order Burkholderiales; family Burkholderiaceae; genus Burkholderia; species Burkholderia sp. Bp8984. The sequence continues at coordinate 98,978 of NZ_QTQN01000012.1, read as the reverse complement.
CGGCGCTCATGCCGGTGCGCTGCTCGATGATCAGGCCGAGCAGCACCGTATTCGTGTTCGAGTAGCGAAAATCCGTGCCCGGCGCGAAATAGACGGGCTGGTTCTCCGCGATACCCAGCAGTTCGTCGATGGTCCACACCTTGTCCGGCTGCGTGTCGAGCGACTGGTTGAACGCAAGGCTGGTCGAGTAGTTGTAGAGACCGCTGCGCATCGTCAGCAACTGCTCGATCGTGATCGTGTCGCCGTTCGGCACGTTCGCGACGTACTGGCTGACATGATCGGTCAGGCGCAGCCTGCCTTCCTGCACGAGTTGCAGGATCACGGTGCCCGTCCACGTCTTCGTCACGCTGCCGATGCGAAAGTGCGCGTTCGTCGGGATCGGCGAGTTCGTGCCGCGCACGGCCGTGCCGAACGACGCGAGCCAGTTGCCTTGCGGCGACTGCACGTAGACGACCGCGCCGGGCGTCATCGTGCTCGCGAGCAGCGCATTGATCTGCGGGCGCGCCTGGGTGGCGTAGGCAGGCTCGTCGCTGTTCAGCGAGCTGTCGCCGCCGCAGGCGGAAACGGCGATGCCGACGGCCAGCGCCGGTGCAACCGTCGCCAGGTGATGCACCAGCCGCTGCGCGGCGCGCGGGAAAAGCCGGGGAGGAGCAGAGGTCGCCATCGCGTGTTCCCTTCCTTGTTGTGTTTAAGTGGTCTCCTTGCATCCCCGAAACTATAGGACACGCAACCGGGCTCCGAAGGTGCGCGATGCATTCGTCATACGATATCGGCCGGCCAAGCCGGCCTGGTTTGCGCGTCACTGAAAATGATGCACGTACCGCAACACCATCCGCGAACCCTGCGGCCGGTTGCGCGCAAGGACCTCGAAGTACGCGTTGAACAGCAGGTGATCCTGCGGCGAGAAACTGACCATCGCACCGGGCCCGATCGCGAGCACGGCTTCCCGTGTGCCGGTCACATCCTGCCCGTTCACTTTCATGTCGGTGGTCTGGCGCAGCCAGTAGCCGTTGAGCCCCAACCGCAGCCCGGGCCGCACTTCGTACTCGGTCGCGAAGTTCGCATGAACGACCTGGCCGGCTTGCGTCGACGTCACGTCGGGGCCGAGCGCGGTCGCCGGCTCGTGATTGGTCGCATTCCACAGATAGTGCAGGCGCCACGACACGGTCCACTTCGGCGTGAGCCAGAACGTCGCGGCCCAGTACGGATCGAACGACCAGAAATGGCTGCCCGGATTGATTGCCCGCGCCGGGTCGTATGCGCCGGTCGGCGCGATGAACTGGAATTCCACCCGCTGCGCGAAGCGCGGCCCCTGCGGGCCCATCACCGGATCGAACTGGATGAACGGGCCGATCAGCAGGTCGCCGAACCCGGCCCGCGAATTCAGCGCGACGTTGCCGATTCCGTCGTTCGTGTGCACGGACGCCACCCACGGCAGGATCACGTCGAGCCCCGGATGCATGCCGCCGAACGCCAGCGGCGACTGGTAGACGAGCTGGCTCAGCCCCGCGAACAGGTCGATGTCCTGCTTCGGCAGCCCGACCTTGTTGCCGGCATTGTCGTTGACGCGTCCGGCCGTGTAGTACTCGAGATACTGCGTGCCGTACCAGCCGGCGCCGGCCGGCGGCATCCCGTCGAGGAAGCTGGTCATCCCCAGGTTGACCGATGGCAGGTCGGTCGCATGCGCCGGCACGTGCCCGGTCAGGCCGAAGCACACGAGGCCTGCGATCGCAAGCAGGCGAGAGCCGCAATTCATCATCACCACCTCCTGAATATTTGTTTGTATAACTAATCAAGCGGCACGAGAAAGATCGGGGTGTGCCGAGATCGCGCGATACTGGCCCGCATGGAACACGAGCGGTGCATGGCCGAACGCATCGAATGCCTCGATCTGGCCGATGAACAGCAGGTGGTCGCCGCCTTCGTAATGGCCGACATGGCGGCACACGAAACGCGCGCTTGCGCCGTCGAGACAGGGCACACCGCCCGCATCGGCATCCACGTGCGGCACGCCGTCGAACTTGTCGGCGCTCGGCGTCGCGAAACGGCGCGACAGTTCGATCTGGTCGTGCGCGAGGATATTGATCGCGAAGTGCGTGGCCGCGACGAAATCCGGACGGCTCGGCGCGACCTTGCGCAGGCTCCACAGCACGAGCGGCGGGTCGAGCGACAGCGACGAGAACGAATTGGCGGTGAGGCCGACCTTGCGCCCGTCCGGCGCGCGCGTGGTGATCACGGTGACGCCGGTCGGAAACTGCCCGAATGCGGCGCGCAATTGCTGCGGGTCGAGGCCCGGATTGCCGGAAGCGGTGGCGTTCATGTCGCTTACTCCGAACGTGCGGCGTGTTCGCGGATCAGCGCGGCGCAGGCCGTCGGCTCGAACCACCACGGCGCGAACCGGCGCGGATCGTCGAAGCCGTCGACGATCGTCGCGGCGAGCGACGGCAGCTGGCCGGCGGCGCCGAGCAGCTCGAGGATGTGCGGCGGCGGCGGCGTGAGCAGCGAGTTGGTCCAGCGCACGACGTGCTGTGCGTAGGCCCAGTAGCGTTCGAACGTGTCGTGCATCCAGGCTTCGTCGAACGGCTCGGCTTCGCGTGCGAGGATCGCGTCGCCGTACACCTTCGCGCATTTCGCCGCATTGTTCGAACCCTGGCCGGTGATCGGATCGTTGACGACCACCGCATCGGCCATGCCGAACACGGTGCGGCCCGACGGCAGGCGGAAGAACGGCTTGCGCACGGTCGGCGTGAAGCGCCCGGACAGCGTGCCGTTCGGATCGGTCAGCGCAACGTCGCGGCAGCGCTCGAATTCCCACGGCACGTACTGCTGCAGGAACGACAGGCTGCGGTCGAGATGCTGCTCGGGCGTCTTCACGTCGGCCCAGCAGTCGAGCGGGCCGCCGGGGATCCCTTCGAACACCATGATTTCGCACGGGCCCGTCGTGGTCAGCGCCGGAAACACGAAGTATTCGCCGATCCCGGGCAGCAGGTTGAAGCGCACGCGCGAATACGGCTCGCTAGGCGTCATGCCCGTCACGTAGGTGAGGGCCAGCGCGCGTTGCGGGCGCTCGAACGCGCTGCGTGCGTCGTCGCGGCCGAGCAGGTTCACGATTTCGCCCTTGCCGGCCGCGAGCAGCACGAGATCGTGGCTGCGTGCGAGCGCCTCGAGCTCCGGCACGCCGACGTCGCAGATGCGCACGTCGGCACCGCGGCGCCGGATCGCGTCGAGCCAGTCGGCCATCTTCACGCGCTGGTCGACCGATTGCGCGTAGCGGGTCAGCCGCGACGACCAGTCGATCGCCTTGCGACCGTTGCCTTGCGGATGCGGCACCGCGATGCCGATGCCGTCGATGGACGGGCACGCTTCTTCCCAGGCGTTCAGGCCGAGATCGCGTTCGATCTGCAGTGCGGTATGGAACATGCACTGGCTCGACATGACCTTGCCGGCGCGAATCTGTTGCGCGTCGCGATTGGTCGCGAGCGTGACGTGATAGCCGTGGTCGAGCAGCGTGAAGGCGAGTTGCAGGCCGGCCTGGCCGGCGCCGACGATAGCGATGCGTTTCATGATGCAATCCTTTGCATGACGAATTAAATGGAGTGGAATGTGGGCGGGAAGGAACGGCCGGCGGTTATTCGGCCAGCCGCGGAATCGCCGGCACCGCCTGCTCGGGGCCCATCGCGGAGTAGCCGCCGTCCACCGCGTAGTCGGCGCCCGTCACGAAGCTCGCCGCATCGCTGCACAGGAACGTGACGACCTGCGCGACTTCCGACGGATCGCCCACGCGCCCGAGCAGATGAAATGGCGCGGCCACGCGATCGGTTTTCGCGCGGTCGCCGTGCGTGAGCTCGTCTATCACGCGCGACCACGTCCATCCCGGCGACACCGAGTTGACGCGAATCCGGTCGGCGGCGAGATCCATCGCCATGCTGCGCGTGAGCTGGCGCATCGCGGCCTTGGATGTCGGATAGAGCCAGCGGCCGGTCTGCGCGCATTGCGCGGAGATCGAGCTGAAGTTCACGATCGCGCCGCCGCCGCGCCGGGTCAGGTAAGGGTGCACGGCCTTCACGAGCATCGCGGCCGAGACGACGTTGACGTCCATCGCCGCGAGCCAGTCGTTGCGCGTGGCCTGGATGCCGTTGTCGACGTAGCTGCACGCGAGGTTGATCAGCAGGTCGATCGAGCCGAAGCGTTCGGCGACGGCCGATACCGCGCGTTCGATCGCGCGGTCGTCGGTGATGTCGGTCGCGATGAACGTGCCGCGTTCGCCGAGCGTGTCGGCGACGCGCGCGCCGTTCTCCGCGTCGAGATCGAGGATCGCGACGCACGCGCCGGCGTGGCTCAGGTCCTGCGCGACGGCGGCGCCGATCAGCGTGGCGCCGCCGGTGACGATCGCGACTTTGCCAGCAAGGGCAGTCATGGGGAGTCTCCTGGAATGATTGAGCGCAGGCGGCGCGCGTTCGACGTGCCGCCCGGGTATCCGTCGATTACGCGCTGTCGCGCCAGCGCTGCATCAGGCCGTTGGACGGCAAGGTTTCGTCGAGCAGCTTGCGCGCCGTTTCGACACCGGCGACGGGCAGCCCGGCCGCGTCGAGCAGGCCGATCTGCACGAGCACGCTCGCCTGGTCCCAATAGATGTGCTCGTGATACAGCTTGTCACCGCGGAACTTGACGATCGCGACGAGCGGGATCTCGACGCGCTTGCCGGTCGGCGCGACGCCGGGCAGCATCCAGTCGATCTCGGTCGTGTGCGTGAAGCAGAACAGCAGTTCGTCGACGATCTGGCTCGCGCCGATCGTGCGCGAGATCGGCGTGATCGTGGTGTCCGGCGGGTTCGCATGCACGAAGTGATGCGTGTAGAAGCGCTTGAGTTCGTCGTAGCCGACGCCGCCCGTCAGTGTCGGAATATGGTTCACGTAAGGCTGCGCGACCATCGTGTCCATCGTCGCGTCGACGTTGCGCGTGTCGAATTCGTGCCGGAGATGTTCTTCCCACAGCGCGGACAGGTCGTAGCGCGGGCCGAGCGCCGCGCGGAACGCGGCGATCGCGCGCTGATGCGCCATCACCGCGGCCGCCTTGTCGAAATGATCGCCGCCGACGCGTGCAAACGCATGATCGACGTCCGGGTAGACATACACTTCCACGCCGTCGCGCCCCGCGAGCGCCGCGGCGATGCGTTGCTGCGCGTCGGGCGGACAGAAGCGGTCTTGCGCGGGGATCTGCAGCACGAGCCGGCCGCGCAGATGAGCGGCCTCGTCGAGCGCGTGTTCGATGCCCACGCCGTAATAGCTGACCGCGGCGGCCACCTCCGGCAGGCGGCACGCGGCGAGATACGCGAGCTTGCCGCCGAGGCAGTAGCCGAGCACGCCGGCCTGGCCCGTGCATTCCGGCCGTTGCGTGAGCACGGCCAGCGCGGCGGCGATGTCCTCGACGCCCTTGTTTTCGTCGTATTCGCGGTACAGCGCCATCGCACGCTCGAAGTCGGCGGCGGTGTAACCGAGTTCGATGCCGGGCGCCTGGCGCCAGAACAGGTCAGGCACGAGCACCGTGTAGCCTTCTTCGGCGTAGTAATCGGCCACGTCGCGCATCGTCGCGTTCGCGCCGAAGATCTCGTGGCACAGCACGATGCCCGGCCCCGTGCCGCCGGCCGGCGTGCTCAGGTACGCGCGAAACGCGCCGCCGTCCGGCGACGGGATCTCGATGTGTCGTCCTTGCATGTGTCTCTCCATTCTGTTCGTGACTGGCATGGGCCCAGTATTGGCGGACGAAACGCGCGCTTCTATCCGCTTTCTTCGACCGGTATCCGCGAATTCCGGAAACCTGCGGACCGGCCCGCCGCAGCGGGGCCGGGCACGGCGCTCTGCGGGTTTGTGCGGATGCGGAAGCGCCGCACAGTTTTCTACGATGCGCGAACGGTCCGCTTCTTGCATCGGGTGCGCAGGGCTTGCGTAGTGTAGCGAGGCGGACTGTCCGGATACTCCGGCCGCTATCCGGATCGTGCGACGGGATTCCCCGGAATCGGGAACGCGTGCACAGCGCAAGTGCGATCGAGCACGACGGGAGAACTTCGATGGGGCAATTTTCCGGAGCGGGCTGGCTGGGTGACGCCGCCTGTTTCAATCACGACACGCTGCTGCTGCAGTCGGATGACCTCGACGAGGTGCGCGCGCGGGTAGCGGACGTGTTCAAGCCGCATCGGCTCACGCTGACCGGCGATTCGCGCGCGCTGCACAGCCGCATGCACCATGCTCGCTGGGGCAACCTGTCGCTGAATCTGCTCGACTACGGTGGCGAGGTGTCCATCGAACCGGGGCCGCTCGAGCACTTCTATCTGTTGCAGATGCCGCTGCGCGGCGACGCCGAGATCGAGTGCGGCGCGACGCGCTTCGTGTCGTCGCCCGACACCGCGTCGCTGCTGTCGCCGACGCTGTCGCTCAGGATGCGGTGGGGCGAGGCGTGCCCGCAAGTGATCCTGCGGATCGAGCGCGAGGTGATGGAGCGGCATGCGCAGCGGCATTTCGGCGACGAGCGGCGCGCGCCGGTGGAGTTCGAGCCGGAATTCAGCCTGTCGTCGCAGCAGGGCGCGTGCCTCGCGCAGATGCTGCCGATGCTGGCCGACGCGATCGCGACGGACGGGCATCCGCTGCGCCATCCGCTCGCGTTCGAGCAACTCGAATCGACGCTGCTCAACCTGTTGCTGTACGGCCACCCGAACACCGCGCGCAACGGCACGCGCCACGCGCCGGCGCCGCTCGCGCCGTTCTACGTGCGGCGCGTCGAGGAATACATCCGCGCGCATCTCGACGAGCCGCTGACGATCGAACGGCTCGCCGAACTCGCGGGCGTCAGCCCGAGCACGCTGTTCGCCGGCTTCCGCAATCGCCACGGCATCACGCCGATGGCATTCGTGCGCCAGTTGCGGATGCAACGTGTGCGCGATGAACTGCTCGACGATGCGACGCCCGGGCTCGCGTCGGTGACGGACATCGCGCTGAAATGGGGCTTCGCGCACCTCGGACGGTTCGCGATCGACTACAAGCGCGCGTTCGGGGAATCGCCGTCGGCTACGCTCCGGATGCGGCGCGTGCGGTGCTGACGGGGCAGCCGCGACACAGGCTCGCGGTCGAAAGCCGAGTCGCGCGCCGGGCGACGGATCACGCAACGGTGATCGTTACCGGCTGGACGGAGGATGGGGTTCGGAGCATGCGTCGCGCCGGCCAAGCGACGTGGCTTGCCGGCGCACGCGCGCAACGGGCCGGTTGCGGCAACCGGCCTCCTCGCGTGTGGTTCAGAAATGCACGACGGTCCGGATGGACTTGCCTTCGTGCATCAGGTCGAACGCTTCGTTGATGCCGGTGAGCGGCTTCGTGTGCGTGACGAACGGTGCCAGCTGGATCGTGCCGGCCATCGCTTCCTCGACCATGCCCGGCAGTTCGGAGCGGCCCTTGACGCCGCCGAATGCCGTGCCCAGCCAGCGGCGACCGGTGACGAGCTGGAACGGGCGCGTCGAGATTTCCTGGCCGGCGCCGGCGACGCCGATGACCACCGACTGGCCCCAGCCGCGGTGCGCGCATTCGAGCGCGGCGCGCATCACGTTGACGTTGCCGATGCACTCGAAGCTGTGGTCGACGCCCCAGCCGGTCATTTCGACGATCACCTGCTGGATGGGCTTTTCGTGATCCTTCGGGTTCACGCAGTCGGTCGCGCCGAACACGCGTGCGAGGTCGAACTTGCCGGGGTTGGTGTCGATCGCGATGATGCGGCCGGCCTTCGCGAGCTTGGCGCCCTGGATCACCGCGAGGCCGATGCCGCCGAGGCCGAACACGGCCACGGTGTCGCCTTCCTGCACCTTCGCCGTGTTCTTCACCGCGCCGAGGCCCGTCGTGACGCCGCAGCCCAGCAGGCAGACCTGCTCGGGGTTCGCGTCCGGGTTGATCTTCGCGAGCGACACTTCGGCGACGACGGTGTATTCGCTGAACGTCGAGCAGCCCATGTAGTGATAGACCGGCTGGCCGTTGTAGCTGAACCGCGTGGTGCCGTCGGGCATCACGCCCTTGCCCTGGGTGGCGCGCACCGACACGCACAGGTTGGTCTTGCCGCTCTTGCAGAACAGGCACTCGCCGCATTCGGCGGTGTAGAGCGGAATGACGTGGTCGCCGGGTTTGACGCTGGTCACGCCTTCGCCGACTTCCACCACGATGCCCGCGCCTTCATGACCCAGCACGGCGGGGAAGAGGCCTTCGGGGTCGTCGCCCGACAGCGTGAACGCGTCGGTATGACAGACACCTGTATGGGTGATCTTGACGAGCACTTCGCCCTTGCGGGGCGGTTCGACGTCGATTTCGACGATCTGGAGCGGCTTACCCGCTTCAAACGCAACTGCGGCACGTGATTTCATGACAATCCTGTTGAAAAAATCATCGAATGGAGCGGAGCGTCGACGATCCTGCGCCGGTCAACGCAGGTAGGACCGGACGAGGGTCACGATATCGTCGATCGATTCGGAAGCAGGCCGCGGGGCCTCCGCGAGCTGGGTGAATTCCTCGCGCAGATGGCTTTCGAGCACGCCGGCCATCACGCCGTTGATCGCGCCGCGGATCGCCGCCAGCTGCTGCAGTACCGGACCACAGTCGGCGCCTTCCTCGAGCGCCTGCTCGAGCGCATTCAGCTGCCCGCGGACACGGCGCACGCGGGTCAGGACGCGTTTTTTCTCTGCGGGGGAATGCGGCATGGGATCGTGGTTTCCGGATACTGGGGGGCAGTATAGAACAATGCGGTGCCGGAGGTATACCCGGTCGTGCCCGGATGTCGCAGGGCCTCCACCGGCGGGGTTCCCGATGCCGGCGCGCGATCGGCGTCAGATCAACAGCGAGAGCGTGCGGAACAGCGCGAGATCGTCCTTGCGCGCCGAGCGCGCATGCCGCCGGATCACCTGCAGCAGGCAATCGATGAAGCAGCGCGCGGCGTCGCTCAGCGTGCTGCTGCGGCGCGTGACGACGCCGAGTTCGCTCGGCTCGAAGGTCTCCTTCAGCGACAGCACGCGCATCCGCTCGCCGAACGGCGGCACCGCTGCGAGGATCGTCGGGCACCACGTGCACATGCCGGCCTGCTCGAGCATCGTCTGCAGCATCGCGACCGACTGCGCGCGCACGATGCGCCGTTCGTCGATCTGCGCGCCGTGCCGCGTGAACAGGTAGTCGACGAGCGCGGCCTGGCCGTCGGCCGACGAATTCAGCACCCATTCGCAATCGAGCAGGTCGTGCACCGACGTCGCACGCTCGCGCGGATGCCCGGCGCGCACCATCACCGACGTCTCGTAGCGCAGCAGCGGCTCGAACGCGAACTCCTGCGCGCCGCTGCCGGCCTGCACGTGGCCGAGCGCGAAATCCATGCTGCCGTCGCGCAGCAGCGGTTGCGCGACGGCCATCAGCGCTTCGTACAGTTCGAGGCGCACGTCGGGCATCCGCTCGCGAAACTGCAGCACGGTTTCCGCGAGGAAGGTCATCGTCAGCCACGGCGTGACGCCGACGCTCAGCCGCCCCTCGACGCGCCCGCGCATCCGTTCGAGATCGCTTTGCGCATGCTCGAGCTGCTTGAGCACGAGTTTCGCGTGCGTGAGCAGGGTCTTCCCGTATTCGGTGAAGCCGATGCCTTCCGGCGCGCGCACCAGCAGCGGCAGGCGCTCGCTGGCCTCCAGCTCGCGCAACGCACGCGTGACGGCCGCCTGCGACAGCCCGAGCGTGCGCGCCGCGCCGCGGATGCTCCCGGCCTCCGCGCTCGCGACGAGCGCCTGCAACTGATGCAGCTTGATCGTGCTCATGGTGTGAAAGGGTGCAAAAGGGTGTGATAGCCGACAACGAAAGGTTGTCATCATAACGAAACTGCGGCTGTTCGCCGGCTTTTTCGCTGCCTACGATCTCGCTCACGACCTGCCACTCCGGCAGTCGCCACGCGGCACCTGGAAAGGAGTAACGGGGTTGGATCGAGTACGCATTCCGCCTGAAATGACGGCCATCGAGACGGAGATGATCGCGCTGCGCCGCCGGCTGCATGCCCATCCGGAACTCGGTTTCGACGAACACGCGACGAGCGGGCTCGTCGCCGATTGCCTGACAACATGGGGTTATCGGGTCACGCGCGGCCTCGGCGGCACCGGCGTGGTCGGCACGCTCACGCGCGGCGCCGGGAAGCGGCTCGGGCTGCGTGCGGACATGGATGCGCTGCCGATCCGCGAGACGACCGGGCTGCCGCATGCGAGCCGGCACGACGGCGTGATGCACGCGTGCGGCCACGACGGCCATACGGCGATGCTGCTCGCCGCCGCCCGTTGCATCGCGCAGCGCGGGCGCTTCAGCGGCACGCTGAACCTGATTTTCCAGCCGGCGGAGGAAGGGCTCGGCGGCGCGAAGCGGATGCTCGACGACGGACTGTTTACGCAGTTTCCGTGCGATGCCGTGTTCGCGATGCACAACGTGCCGGGCCTGCCGGCCGGCGTGCTCGGCTTCTGCGACGGCCCGGCGATGGCGTCGGCCGACGAGGTACGCGTTCGCGTGACCGGGCGCGGCGGCCACGGCGCGGCGCCGCACACGACGATCGATCCGGTGGTCGTCTGCGCGTCGATCGTGATGGCGCTGCAGACGGTCGTGTCGCGCAACGTCAATCCGCAGGAACTGGCGATCGTCACGACCGGCTCGATCCACGCGGGCACCGCATCGAACGTGATTCCGCCGCATGCGGATCTCGAACTGAGCGTGCGGGCGCTGTCGCCGGACGTGCGCGCGCTGCTCGAACGGCGCATTCGCGCGATCGTGCACGGCCAGGCCGACAGCTATGGCGCGACGGCCGAGATCGACTATCGCCACGGTTATCCGGTGCTCGTGAATCACGCGGTGGAAACGGCGTTCGCGCGCGATGTCGCGCGCGAATGGGGCGGCGACGATGCGCTGATTCCGCGTCTGCGGCCGATCGCGGCGAGCGAGGATTTCGCGTTCATGCTCGACGCGTGCCCGGGCAGCTACCTGTCGATCGGCAACGGCGGCGGCGCGGCAGGCTGCGGGCTGCACAACCCCGGCTACGATTTCAACGACGCGTGCCTCGCGACGGGCGCGAGCTACTGGATCGCGCTCGCCGAGCGCTACCTCGCGTGACGCGCGGCCGGACCGATCCGATTTACCTTCAACGACGGCAACAAGGAGACTGGCAATGAAACAATGGATGGCGGCGCTCGCGGTGGCGCTGACGGCAACGACGGTGGCAGGCGCCGCGCATGCGGGCGACTGGACGGGCAAGGAGATCCGCCTCGCGGTCGATCCCACCTATCCGCCGCTCGAATACAAGCAGCCCGACGGCACGCTGACCGGCTTCGGGATCGACATCACGAACGCGTTGTGCGCGGAGCTGCGCGCGCGCTGCGTGTGGGTCGAGTCGAGTTTCGACGGGATGATTCCGGGGCTGCTCGCGCGCAAGTTCGACGTGATCGCGTCGTCGATGACGATCACGCCGAAGCGCATGCAGCAGATCGCGTTCACGAACCGGATCTCGAACGCGCCGGCGCGGCTGGTCGCGCGCAAGGGTTCGCCGCTGCTGCCGACGGCCGCGTCGCTGAAGGGCAAGCGGGTCGGCGTCGAGCAGGGTTCCGCGCAGGCCGACTATGCGATCGCGAACTGGCAGCCGGCCGGCGTGCAGATCGAGTCGTACCAGAACCAGGACCAGGTCTATGCCGATCTCGTGAGCGGGCGGCTCGACGCGGCGTTCCAGGCGTCGATCGCGGCCAGCGACGGCTTCCTGAAGAAGCCGCAGGGCAAGGATTTCATGTTCGTCGGCGCGGCGATCGACGATGCGAAGTACTTCGGACAGGGCGACGGCCTCGGGCTGCGCAAGCAGGACACCGAGCTGCGCGATGCATTCAACCGCGCGCTGGCGACGATTCTCGCGAACGGTACGTATCAGCGGATCAACCGCAAGTACTTCGACTTCGACATCTACGGCACGAAGTAAGCAGCGCCGACCCGTATCGCAAGGGTTGGGATAACGATATCAATAAGGAAAACGAATGAACTGGAGATTGTTTTTCGTCGCGATGCCGGCACTGTGCGCGGCACCGGCGTTCGCGCAAAGCAGCGTCACGTTGTACGGGTTGATCGATGCGGGCATCGACTATACGAACAACGTCGGCGGCCACGGTGATTGGCAGATGGCGAGCGGCTTCGCGCAGGGCAGCCGCTGGGGGCTGAAGGGCACTGAGGATCTCGGCGGCGGCTACAGCGCGCTGTTCCAGATCGAGAGCGGCGTCAACGTGAACAGCGGCACGCTCGCGCAGGGCGGCCGCATGTTCGGGCGGCAGGCTTACGTCGGGCTCGGCAGCACGCGCTTCGGCACGCTCACGCTCGGCCGGCAATACGACTCGGTCGTCGACTATCTCGCGCCGACGACCGCGAACGGCAGCTGGGGCACTTATCCGTTCTCGCATCCGCTCGACAACGACAACACCGGCAACACGTTCCGCGTGAACAACACGGTCAAGTACGCGAGCCCGGATTTTGCCGGCTTCTCGTTCGGCGGCACGTACAGCTTCAGCAACGGCACCGGGTTCGCGAACAACCGGCAGTGGAGTGTCGGTGCGCAGTACGAGCAGGGCGGCCTGCTCGTCGGCGCGGCGTTCCTGAACGCGGACAACCCGGGCGCGACGGCCGGCGGTGCGATCGCGGGCTCGGGGTCGGTCGGCGCTGATGCGAACTTCGCGTCGGCGCGGCTGCGGATTTTCGGGGCGGGCGTCAATTACACGGCAGGGCCCGCGACGATCGGGTTCGCGTATACCAACAGCAACGTCACGCGGCCGACCGCGAACGTCGGCTACCTGTTCGGCGACGAGACGATCGAACCCGTCACCGGGCCGCTCGCGGGCGGCACGGTCACGGCGATCAAGTATCAGAACTTCGAAGTGAACGGTAAATGCCAGTTCACGCCGGCGTTCTTCGTGGGCGCGCAGTATGTGTATACGACCGTGCGTTATGAAGCGACCACCGGCAGTGCGAAACCGAAGATCCATTCGATCGGGCTGATGGCCGACTACAACCTGTCGAAGCGCACCGACGTCTACCTGATGGGCGCGTACCAGCGGGTTGCCGGCGACACGACCGGCTCGTCGCTCGATCAGGCGCTTATCCCGGGGGCGGCCGATCTTTCGTCGACGTCGAAGCAGTTGATGGTGCATGCGGGGATCCGGCATAAGTTCTGACGGAATCGCGACGCGGGGCGGCGCGGTGACGCCGCCTTCGGCGTACGGACCGCTCCGCTACGTGACGACGTTCCACGGTCAGTACACGGGCAATACGCTGTACTACATCGACGACCTGACGATCGGCAGCCGTTACACCGTACGCGGATTCGACGGGGAGACGATGCTGGCCACCTCCCGTGGCTTCTACTGGCGCAACGAACTGCAGGCGCCGATCGGTCAAACCGGGCAGGCGGTCTATGCGGGCGTCGATTACGGCCGCGTGTGGGGCCCACAGCCAGTCACGCTCGTCGGCACGCAACTGGCGAGCGCGGTGATCGGCGTGAAGGACAGCATCGCGACCCGACTGGGCGCCTACGGTTACGACCTGTTTGCCGGCACGCCGATCTGCAAGCCGTCCGGGTTTCCTGCGGCATGCGTGACGATCGGTTTTCAGGTCGCGGCGCAGTTCTGAAAAAGTGAGCGTGATCCGCTACTCGCTTCGCTGCGTCAGGAGACGACGCCGACGAGGACCGATAGTCGACCCGCGTCCGAGTGACACCAGCATTTGCTTCACCGCGCCGGCCTCTGCCCATCACCCCCGCGCCGCCCCCGTCGACTCCCGCACGACAAGCTCCGGCGCCCCGATCGTATGCACGGCGGCAGCCGGTTCGATCCCGTCGATCATGTCGAGCGTCAGCGCGATCGCCCGCGCGGCGATATGCGACGTCGGAAACCGCACCGTCGTCAGCGCGGGGCGGAACTGGTGCGCGAGCTGGATATCGGTCATGCCGATCACCGACAGATCGGCCGGCACGCGCAGGCCGAGATCGGCGGCCGCCTGCATCGCGCCAATCGCCATCAGGTCGTTGGTCGCGAACAGCGCGGTGAGGCCGGGCTGCGCCCTCAGTAACGCAGCAGCCGCTTCGTAGCCGCCTTCGATCGAATCGTGCGCCGACACGGTCGTCAACGCGTCCGCCGGATGGCCGCGTGCCGCGAGTTCGTCGGCGAAGCCGCGCAGCCGCACCGACTGCGGGCCGCCCGATCCCCTGCCGACGAGCGCGCCGAACGCGCGATGCCGCAGCCCGGACAGGTGCGTGGCCGCCAGCGCCCCCGCCGCCGCGAAATCGACCGTCACGCACGGCAGCGTGCGCGACGCATGCACGTGCTCCCACATGCACAGCACGATCGACGCACCGTGGCGTGCGATGTCGGCCAGCTCGGCTTCGGCGAGGTCGGTGTTCATCACGATCGCGCCGGCGGCGAGCGTCCCCGCGATCCGCTCGAGGTAGTTGCGCGTGATGGCCGGATCGTCGTCGGTATTCGACACCAGCAGGTAATGGCCGCGCTTGCGCGCCTCGCGCTCCGCGGCCAGCACGAACTCCGGATAGAACGGGTTCGTGATGTTCGACAGCATCAGCGCGAGCGTCGACGTGCGGCCCTCGGCCAGCGCGCGCGCGGTCAGGTTCGGCCGATAGCCGAGTTCGCGGATCGCGGCCATCACGCGTTCGACGGTCGCCGGCTTCACCTTCTGCGGATTGCGCAGCACGTTCGAGACGGTCGCAGCAGTGACGTTCGCGCGCTGCGCGACTTGCGCGAGCGTCACCATGCGCGGCGTGCAGGTGGTCGGGAGAAGAGGCGCGACGGAAGCGAAGCGGGGGAGTGTCTGCTCATATTCTGGGAGTGCGTCCCACTAGTTGCACAAGGACAGGCGATACGCTAATTTCTCGGCACATCAGATCAAGGAGACGACATGGTACGGCGAACCGGGCGAACTGCACTACTGAAATTTAAGCGATTAAATTTTTCGATCCGAAACGCCTGACCGGAAGAGGAGAGCGCGATGACCGGCATTTCATTGAAGGACGTCTCGAAGCGCTACGGCGACCATGCGCCGGTGCTGCGCGACGTGAACCTCGAGATCGCGTCGCACGAGTTCTGCGTGTTTCTCGGTCCGTCGGGGTGCGGCAAGTCCACGCTGTTGCGGATGATCGCCGGGCTCGAGGACGTGACCGAAGGCGAACTGCGGATCGGCTGTGCACGCATGAACGACACGCCGCCTGCCGAGCGCGGCGTCGCGATGGTGTTCCAGAGCTATGCGCTGTTTCCGCACATGACCGTGTTCGACAACATCGGCTTCGGCCTGCGCATCGCCGGCACGCCGAAGGATGAAATCCGCCGCCGCGTGACCGAAGCCGCGCGCGTGCTGCAGCTCGACGCGCTGCTCGATCGCAAGCCGAAGGCGTTGTCGGGCGGCCAGCGGCAGCGCGTCGCGATCGGCCGCGCGATCGTGCGCGAGCCGCGCGTGTTCCTGTTCGATGAGCCGCTGTCGAATCTCGACGCGACGCTGCGCGGCCAGACACGCGTCGAGATTGCCCGCCTGCACGCACGCTTCACGCAATCGAGCTCCGTCTACGTGACGCACGACCAGATCGAGGCGATGACGCTGGCCGACCGGATCGTGCTGCTGCACGCGGGCGACGATGTCGCGCGCTTCGGCAGCATCGCACAGGCCGGTGCGCCGCTCGATCTGTATCACCGGCCGGCCAACCGCTTCGTCGCGGGCTTCATCGGCTCGCCGCGGATGAACTTCCTGCCGGCGGTCGTCGAAGCGAGCGATGCGCATGGCTGCCGGCTGCGCCTGGATGGAACCGGCGAAACGCTGACGCTGCGCGATCGGCCGTTGCCGCGCCACGTCGGCAGCGGCGCGCGCGTGACGCTCGGGATTCGTCCCGAGCATCTGACGGTCGCCACGGCGGGCGATGCCGACTTGCCGGCGATCGTGCGTGACGTCGTACTCGTCGAGCAGCTCGGCGAAGCCGCGTACGTGCATCTCGACCAGCCCGGCGGCGTGCCGCTGCTCGCGAAACTGCTGGGCCAGGCCGCGTTGCGGCGCGGCGAGCGGCATGCATTCCGCGTGTCGCCGTCGTGCTGCCACCTGTTCGACGAGGCCGGTATCGCGTTGCCGGCCGTCCACGCCGAAGCGGCGTTCGCGTAGCGGCGCACTGCCGACCCGCCGCGCGCGACGCGGCACCCATCACACCAATACCAGGAGACAACGATGAGACTTCGTGCGAGCCGATTGCTGCTTGCCCTGACGACTGCCGCGGCATGCGCCGCGGGGACGGCCGATGCGGGCACGCTGAAGGTGAACGTCGCCGCGCGCGGCAACCAGCGTGCGACGTGGCAGGCGGCGTTCGACCAGTTCCACAAGGCGAATCCGGATATCGACCTGAAGGTCAGCTACGTCGGCGAGGAGGCGTACAAGGTGCAGATGTCGGGCTGGCTCGCGACCGATCCGCCCGACGTGCTGAGCTGGAACAACGGCGAACGGCTCGCGTACTTCGCGAAGCGCGGGCTGATCGAGGACCTGAGCGCGGACTGGCAGAAGAACGGCTGGAACGACACGTATGCGGCCGTGAAGCAGTCGTCGACCTACGGCGGCAAGCTCTATAGTTTGCCGCTCGGCTACGACGCGTATGGGTTGTTCTACCGCAAGGACCTGTTCGAGAAGGCCGGCATTCACGGCGAGCCGGCCGACTGGGCGCAGTTTCTCGACGCGTGCCGCAAGCTGAAGGCGGCGGGCATCGCGCCGGTCGCGGTGGCCGCGCGCGATGCGTGGACGCTGGCCGCGTGGTTCGACTACCTCGACCTGCGGATCAACGGCTACGCATTTCACCAGAAACTGATGGCCGGCGACGTCGCGTATACCGATCCGCGCGTGCGCGCCGTATACGCGGCCTGGAAGAAGCTGATCGACGACAAGTATTTCATCGACAACGCGCTGTCCTACGACGTCGATTCGCTCAGCCCGCTGGTCGTCAACGGCCAGGCCGCGATGACGCTGATGGGCACCTGGTATTCGGCGGGCCTGCTGAGTGCGGCGCGCAATCCGATCGGCTTCTTCCGCTTCCCGGTGATCGACGCGTCGGTGCCGCTTGCGGAGGACGGCCCGGTCAACGTGCTGATCGTGCCGGCGAAGGCGCACAACAAGACGGACGCGCGCCGCTTCCTCGCGTTCATGGGGCAACCGGCCGTCAGCGGCGAGTTCGCGAAGGGAATGGGACAACTGCCGTCGAACAACAAGGCGCCCGAGCCGCAGGACCCGATCTCGAAGATCGGCTTTCGCACGCTCGCGACGACGCCCGGCGGCATCGCGCAGTTCTACGACCGCGACATGACGAAGGAAATGGCGGACGAGGGGATGAAGGCGATGCAGCAGTTCCTGTCGGACCCGACGCAGCTCGACGCGATCCTGCAGCGCCTCGATCAGGCCCGCAAGCGGATCTACCGGAAGTAGCGCGCCATGCGGCCGGGCCGGCGCATGCCGGTCCGGTCCTTCGTTGCCACCGTTCGCAGAAGGTCACCTCATGTCAACCAGCCTGTCCGAAAGCGCCGCGCGCCGCGAAGCCGGCCCGCAGCGGCATGCGCGCGCGTCGCTCGCGCGCCGGCGCAACCGCGCGGCCCTGTGGTTCGTGCTGCCGGGATTCGCGCTCTTCACCGTGTTCGTGCTGTATCCGATCGTCAGCAGCATCTGGCTGAGCTTCCATCACTGGGACGGGATGACGCCGATGACGTATGCCGGGCTCGACAACTATCGCGAGCTGCTGCAGTCCGATACGTTCTACGTCGCGCTGAAGAACAACGTGCTGTGGCTCGCGCTGTTCCTCGCCGCGCCGCCGCTCGGCTTCGCGCTCGCGCTGTACCTGAACCAGAACGTGTTCGGCATCCGGCTCGTGAAGTCGCTGTTCTTCGCACCGTTCGTGTTGCCCGGCGTCGTCGTCGGCCTGGTGTTCTCGTGGTTCTACGATCCGACGTTCGGGCTGCTGAAGCTGATCGTCGGACACGGGATCCCGGTGCTCGGCGATCCGCGCTATGCGACCTACGGCGTGATCGTCGCCGCGCTCTGGCCGCAGATTCCATTCTGCATGATCCTCTACCTGACCGGGCTCACCGGCATCAACGGCGAGATCGTCGAAGCGGCGCGGATGGAAGGCGCGCGCGGCTTCACGCTGCTGTGGCACGTGATCCTGCCGCAATTGCGGCCGGCGACCTTCATGGCGGTGGTGCTGACCGTGATCGGCGCGCTGCGCAGCTTCGACCTGATCTCCGTGATGACGGGAGGCGGCCCGTTCGACAGCTCGACCGTGCTCGCGTACTTCATGGTCGACCAGGCGATCAAGTACTACCGCGAAGGCTATTCGGCCGCGATCGCGGTCGTGCTGTTCGCGATCATGCTCGTCTATATCGTGTGGCAGCTGCGCAAGCTGGTGCGCGTCGAATCCTAAGGATCACCAACATGTATCCGATGCCCGTGTCCCGCTGGGGACGTCCCGCCCGCCTGCTGTACCGCCTGTCGCTGCCGTGCGCACTCGCGCTGTGGCTCGTGCCGCTGCTCGCGGTGCTCGTCACGTCGATCCGCTCGACCGACGAGATCATGGCCGGCCATTACTGGGACTGGCCGAAGCAGTTCGCGCTGCTCGACAACTACGGCACCGCGCTCACGCAGACGCCGATGCTGCATTACTTCGCGAACAGCATCCTGATCACGGTGCCGTCGGTCGCGGCATCGATCCTGCTCGCGTCGCTCGCGGGGCACGCGCTCGCGAACTACCGGTTCCGCGGCAATCTCGTGCTGCTCGGGCTGTTCGTGGCCGGCAACTTCGTGCCGATCCAGATCCTGATGATCCCGGTGCGGCAGATCATGCTCGGCGTCGGCCTGTACAACACCGTGTGGGCGCTCGTGCTGTTCCATACCGCGTTCCAGACCGGCTTCTGCACGCTGTTCCTGCGCAACTTCATCCGCGAGTTGCCGTTCGAGCTGATCGAGGCCGCGCGCGTCGAAGGCGCGTCCGAATGGGCGATCTACTGGCGCGTCGTGCTGCCGCTCGTGCGGCCGGCGCTCGCGGCGCTCGCGATCCTCGTATTTACGTTCGTGTGGAACGACTACTTCTGGGCGCTGTGCCTCACGCAAGGCGACGACGCGGCGCCGATCACCGTCGGCGTCGCCGCGCTCAAGGGGCAGTGGACGACCGCCTGGAACATCGTGTCGGCCGGCTCGGTGCTCGCGGCGCTGCCGTCGGTCCTGATGTTCTTCGCGATGCAGAAGCACTTCGTCACCGGGCTCACGTTCGGCGCGACCAAGGGCTGACCCGTCCCATCCTCTTTCATCTGCAAGGAATCCACGATGCATCTCGGCGTTTGCTATTACCCCGAACACTGGCCGCGCGAACAATGGGAGCGCGATGCGCGGCGGATGGCCGAACTGGGCCTGACCCGCGTGCGGATCGCCGAATTCGCGTGGAGCCGGATGGAGCCGGAACCCGGCCGCTACGACTGGGCGTGGCTCGACGAGGCGATCGACACGCTCGCCGGCCAGCAGCTGAAGATCGTGCTCGGCACGCCGACCGCCGCGCCGCCGAAATGGCTCGTCGATCGCCATCCGGAGATCCTGCCGATCGGCGCGGACGGCGCGGTGTGGCAGTTCGGCTCGCGTCGCCACTACGATATCGCGAGCCCCGTGTATCGCGAGCACTGCGTGCGCATCGTGGACGCGATGGCGCGGCGCTACGGCGCGCATCCGGCGGTGATCGCATGGCAGACCGACAACGAGCTTGGCTGCCACAACACGCTGCCGAGCTATACGCGTGCGGCGCTCGAAGGTTTTCGCGCGTGGCTCGCGGTGCGCTACGGCGATATCGGCGCGCTGAACCGCGCGTGGGGCAACGTGTTCTGGAGCATGGAGTATCGCGGCTTCGACGAGATCGAACTGCCGCGCCATACGCCGACCGATGCGAATCCCGCCCATCTGCTCGACTTCCGCCGCTATCAGTCGGATGAGGTCGCGCGGTTCCATGCCGTGCAGGTCGATGCGATCCGCCCGCACGCACCGGGCCGCGACGTGCTGCACAACTTCATGGGCTTTTTCACCGAGTTCGATCACTACGCGTTCGCGCGCGGCGGCCTCGACGTGGCCGCGTGGGACAGCTACCCGGTGCCGCGCACCGAAGTGCTGCCGCTCGACGAATCCGACAAGCGGCGCTGGGCCCGCACCGGGCACCCGGACGTGTCGGCGTTCTCGCACGACCTGTATCGCGGTGTCGGCAACGGCCGGATGTGGGTGATGGAGCAACAGGCGGGGCCCGTCAACTGGGGGCCGTACAACCCGGTGCCGCACGCCGGAGCCGTGCGGCTATGGACGTGGGAAGCGTTCGCGCACGGCGCGGAGCTCGTATCGTATTTCCGCTGGCGGCAGTATCCGCATGCGCAGGAGCAACTGCATTCGGGGCTCAACGCGCCGGACGACCGGCTGTCGCCGGGCGGTCATGAAGTGGCGCGCGTCGCGCGTGAACTGGCTGCGCTGGATCCCGGGTGCTTCGCGGGTTCGGAACCTCCGGCGCGCGTCGCGCTGCTGTTCGACTACGAGGCGGACTGGATGATCCGGATTCAGCCGCATGGCGCCGACTTCGACTATCAGCAACATGCGTTCGACTGGTATCGCGCGCTGCGCGAACTCGGGTTCGACGTCGATATCGTCGCGGCCGGTGCGGACGTGTCGCGTTATGCGTTCGTCGTCGCGCCGACGCTGCCGGTCGTCACGGATCGCATCGTCGAGCAGGCCGCGCGTGGCGATGCGCACTGGCTGTTCGGGCCGCGCACGGGTTCGCGTACGGCGGCATTCGCCATCGCGCCGGGCCTCGCACCCGGCAAGCTGCGTGACGTGCTGCCGGTGCGGATCGGCCAGGTCGAATCGCTGCGGCCGTCGCTCGCCCCGCGCGTCGCGTTCGACGGCATCGACGGCCACGCGCTGAAATGGCGCGATCACGTCGATATGGAATCGATCACCGGTGTCGACGTGCTCGCGGCCTGCGACGACGGCGTGCCCGCACTCGTGCGGCGCGGCCGCGTGACGATGGCGACCGCCTGCTTCGATCGCACGCTGTTGCGTGCGATCGTCGGCCGCTGCGCGCGCGACGCCGGACTGCCGGTGCGTGCATTGCCGGACGGCGTGCGCTTGCGCCGGCGCGGGCGCGTCGTATTCGCGTTCAACTACGGCGACGCAACGTGCACGCTGCCCGCGCCGGACGGTGCGCGTTTCGTGCTCGGCGGCCGCGAACTCGGCGCGGTCGACGTCGCCGCATGGGTCGAGCCGGACTGACGCGATGCAGTCGTTGCCGCCGCTGCGATTGCAGTTCGCGCGCCTCGCCGGGATCGCGCATTTCGTGCCGCTGTCCGCGGCGGCGCTGATGCTAGGCGTCGCGATGTCGTTTACGGCGCCGTACCTGTCGCTGTTCGGCGTGCAGGCGGCAGCAATGTCGCCGTCACTGGCCGGCGTATTCATGACGCTGATCGCGGCGAGCGGTGTCGTCGCCAGCACGTGGGCCGGACGCTGGTCCGATCGCCGCGACCGCCACCGGCCGTTGCTCGTCGTATCGCTCGCCGCTGCCGCGCTCGGCTTCGCGCTGCTGTGCGTGCTGCGCGCGCACGGGCCGGTGATCGCGGCCGGCACGATCCTGCTCGGCGCGGGGGCCGTGTCGTTGTCGCAGATCTTCTCGTTCGCGCGCGCGGTGCTGCCGGTCGATGACGACGCACAGCGCGAGCTCGCGTCGGCCGCGCTGCGCACGATGCTGTCGGTCGCGTGGGTGTTCGGGCCCGCGCTCGGCGCGCTGATCCTCGCGCAGACGGGTTTCACCGGGCTCTTTCTCGCGGCTTCGGCGGGCTTCGTCGCGTGCGCGGCGATCGTCGCTCGGATTCCGGAGCCTGCGCGGCGTCCAGCCGCCGTTCACGTGCGCGCGGTCGACCACGCTCCGGCGCCGTCGGGCGATGCTGCGTCGGTCGTCGTCGCGCCGCGCGCACGCGTGCTGCGGACCCTCGTCGCGCTGACGCTAATGGGGCTCGTCGCGAACGCGACGATGATCGTGCTGCCGCTGTACATCGTGCGCGGCCTTGGCGGCACGCCGGCGAACGTGTCGGCTGCGCTGGGCCTGGCCGCGTTGCTCGAGATTCCGATGATGCTGTGGCTCGGCATCCGGTCGACGCGGCTCGACAAGGCACGCTGGCTGACCGCGTGCGCGGTCGTGCATGCGGCGTATTTCATCGGGCTCGCGACAGTGACGCGAGTCGACCTGATCCTGCCGCTGCAGTTGTTGAGCGCTTGCGTGGTCGCGATCACGTCGTGCCTCGGGATGACGCGCGTATGCGACCTGATGCCCACGCGCCCCGGCACCGCGACCGCGATGTTCTTCAGCACCGCGCGCGTCGGCTCGATCGCGTCGGGTGTGCTGTCGGGGGCGTGCGTCGACCTGTTCGGCTATCGCGCGACATTCGCGGGGTGCTGCGGGCTCGCACTCGTGGCGTGCGTGCTGCTCGCGCTGGATGCGCGCGGCGAGCGGGGCGGTGCGAGCGGAACGGCGCAGCGAGCGGTATGAGCGACACAAGCGACACAAGCGACACAAGCGACACAAGCGACACAAGCGACACAAGCGACACAAGCGACACAAGCGACACCACACCGCCCGCACGACACCGCTTCAACCTACCGCACTGACGCACGATGCGCCGGTGCGGTGAATCGGCGATGCCGTGAAGCGTCAACGCTTGCGATACGCGTCGAGCGACGCCAGCGCATTGCCGTGGAAGTCGAACAGCGTATTGTTGTCCCACTGATCGCCCGCGCCCAGCTTCCAGCCGACACCCGGCGTCGGGATCCATTCCGGCTCCCACCAGAACACGCCCTTGCCGCGATTGCCCGGCACGCCCTTTACGATATCGACGACCGCCGCGAGGAACTGCGCCTGGCCGGCCGGCGACGGCGGGAACGCGGTCGAGCCGGTGTTCGTCATCGCATTCGGCTCCGAGTCGCCGTCGCTGGTGGTCCACGGATACGCGGTCTCGACGACGATCAGCTCCTTGTCGTAGCGCACGGCGAGATCGTTCGCGTTGGTGCGCAAGTCGTCGAGCGCGCCTTGCCACTGCGGGTAATACGACAGGCCGATCACGTCGAACGCGACACCGCGTTGCGTCGCGCTGTCGAACCACCAGCGGCTTTTCGCGTTGTCGCCGCCGCTGTCGATGTGCAGCATCACCTTGATGCGCGGATCGACGGCCTTCACCGCATCGTGGCCCGTCTTCAGCAATTGCGCGAGGTTATCCCACTGGTCGTAGCGGCCGAGCGGCCACAGCATGCCGCCCGTGATCTCGTTGCCGATCTGCACCCACTCGGGCCGCACGCCGGCGCGCTGAAGCTGGCGCAGCACGTCGGTCGTATAGGCGGACAGCAGTGCGCACGTATCGGCGAGATTCTTGCCGGCCCATGCATGCGGCGGGTATTGCTTGCCGGGGTCGGCCCACCAGTCGCTGTAGTGGAAGTCGATCAGGATGCGCATGCCGAGCGCGGCCGCGCGCTTCGCGAGCGCCACGACATGGGCCGCGTCGTTGTAGCCTGCCGCATCGCTCTGGTTCGCGGGGAAGAAATCCGGATTGCCGGGATCGTTCCATACCTTGATGCGGATCGAATCGACGCCATGCGCATGCAGGATCTTCAGGCAGTCGCGCGGCTGCCCGCGGTCGAAGTACCGTGCACCGTGCGCCTCGAGTTCCGGCAGCGTCGACACGTCGGCGCCCATCGCGAACGGGATACCCGCGCTGCCTGCGGCGCGCGCGACGCCTTGCGCGACGGCCGGCAACGCGCCGGCCAGGTCGACGCATGCGAGCGCCGCGGTCGAGACACTCCAGCGCAACATCGATCGTCTGTTCATCGTCATCCTCCAGTATCGGGCCCGGTCGATCGATCGCAGGATCGCGGGCTCCATCGGTTTAAGCGCTTAAATTTCGGCCTCGATACGAGGCCGGATCGAGCGTAGCGCAGCCGCCGATGCCAACGCAAAGAACGCGTGCGTTGCCTACTATCTGGCGACGGGCGTGGGGACGGAGAGGAGAGACAGGCGGATCGATGTTGCGCCCGGTGCAGAGCCGTGCTTTTTCTCAGGTGCCGTTCGTGGCGAATCTGTCGAGATATGACCGGGCTGCGACGGCCTCGCCGTCAATCAAACCCCGAAGAACGCCAAGCCCGCGATCACGATGCCGATTGCGGCCACGCCAATCGAAAGGCCCTGCATCCATGAACGGCGCGTGAGGATCGTGATCGCCGCCAGCGCGATCGAGATCTGGATGACGGTCGTCGCCTGCGACCACCGATGGTGTCGGTGCATCCGCGCCTCGCTGGCCGCGTTGTTCTTCTCGACTTCCTTTTCGAGCGCCTCGGCTTGCGCCCGGATCGGTTCCTTGTCGGCGCGGTATCGTGCGGCGTCCGCCTCGAACCGCTTTCGCTGCGGCGACGATTCCGGGCTCAACGCCGCGCCGAGTTCGGCGAGGTTCTGCTTGTTGCCCTTCGCCTGATAGTAGGCCCACTGGTTCGCAGCCTCGGTTTTCCGGATCGCGGCGTCATTCTTGTAGAGCAGCGCGAGGCTTTCGTCGGCACCGCTCTGGTAGGCCGATATCGCACCGAAGCAGGCAAGCACGGCCGTCAGCACGGCGATGCGCGACGTACCTTGATCGCCGCCGTGAGCCGCATGATGTTCCACCGCATGGTCGTGAGGGCCATGAACTTCGTATTCTTCAGACATCCGTAAGGAACCCGCAAGAGTTGAATGAAATCCGGCGCCGGCCGACTGCGCACGGACGCTCGATCGCACATGGGAGTCTGACACAGGTTTGCGTGCTGGCGATGCTTTCGCGCGACGCGCCAGCCGGCGAGTCTCGCGCCATGTTCAGCGACGGATCCGGATCCTCTGGGACCGCATCGCGGCGGATAAACGATAAACCTCAGGCGGCCGCTGCCTGGACGGATTCGGTATCCCGGTTGACGTGATTGACCCAGTGGTTTCGGAGGGGGCATGCCGACCGGTGTACATGGCAGTTTGCGGACTGGCGCGTTCGCATGCGACCCGACCCGGCCCGACGTGTCCGCTACCGCTACCCGCGAACGCCGACCCGATACCGCGTCGTCTGGCGATAGGTCCGGCCCGGACGAAGGATGGTTTCGTCGCGCAACGCGTCCATGTTGACCTGGTTCGGAAAGCACCCGGCTTCGACGCACAGCGCCGCGTGCCGCCGGCACGCCACGCCGCCGCTCACGCGCACGCCGTCCAGATAGTTGCCCGTATAGAGCTGCAGCCCGCGCTGGTCCGTCGACACGGCAAGCTCCCGGCCGCTTTCCGGATCGTAGATCGATGCGACGGGCCGCACGCCGCGCCCAGGCTCGCGCAGCACATAACAATGGTCGAAGCCGCGCCCGCGCGTGAGCTGCGCATGCGGCCAGTCGAGGCGCGCGCCGATCGGCGCGCTCTGCCGGAAATCGAACGCGCTACCCGTCACGTCGGCGGTGCCGGTCGGGATCAGCGCATCGTCCACTTCGACGAACGCGTCGGCGTCGATCTGCAGCAGATGGCCGCGCACGTCGCTGCCCGCGCGCCCGCTCAGGTTGAAGTAGCTGTGATTGGTCAGGTTCAGCGGCGTCGGCGCATCGGTCACGCCCGCGTAGTCGATCGTCAGCGTGCCGTCGTCGTCGAGCGTATAACGCACCTGCACCGTCACGTTGCCTGGAAATCCCGCATCGCCTTCCGGCGAATCGAGCCGCAGCGTCAGCCCGCCACGGTCGTCGACCACGTCCCAGCGCGCGCGGTGAAAGCCGCTCGCGCCGCCGTGCAGCAGGTTGCCGTTCTCGTTGCGGTCGAGTGTGTGGTCGACGCCGTCGAGCGCGAAGCGCGCATTCGCGATCCGGTTCGCCCAGCGGCCGACCGTCGCGCCGAGGTAGGCGCCCGATTCGACGTAGTCGGCCGGCGTGTCGTGCGCCAGCACGATATCGGCGAAGCGCCCGGTGCGGTCGGGGGCGAGCCACGACACGACGGTCGCGCCGAGATCGCTGACGACGACGCGCATCCCGTGCGCGTTGCGCAGCGTGTAGCGCCGCACCGGATCGCCGCCGGGCAGCGTGCCCCACGGTTCGGACGGAATGCGGCCCGCGTCGGATGCCGGGCGGGGAGAGTCGGTGTCGATATGCATGAGTGGGTTCGCTCGTGAGCGGTGAATTCAGTGGGCGGGCGCGGTGCGCTCCTGGTATTCGCGCGGGGTGCAGCCGAGTTCGCGGCGGAATACCGCGTACATGTATTGCAACGACGTGAAGCCGCAGCGGATCGCGACTTCCGCGCTCGACGCGTTGCGGCTCGCGAGCAGCGCCTGCGCGGCCTCGAGCTTGTGACGCAGGATTTCCTGGTGCACGGTGCGCTGCAGTTCGCGCCGGAAGTGCTCTTCGAGCAGCGAGCGCGACACGCCGACATAGTCGGCGACCTGTTCGGTCTTGATCCCCTGGCACGCGTACTGCCGGATGAAATGCCGCGCGCGCATCACGTGCGGGCTCGCGAGCGGCTGGTGGCGTGTCGATTCGAGCACGTTGATGCCGACCGGCGGCACGAGGATGCGCTGTCCGGGAAAACGCGCGCCGCGCAGCATCCGGTGCAGCAGGTGCGCGGCGGTGCGGCCCATTTCCTCGGTGCCCTGGATCACCGACGACAGCGGAATGCGCGTCAGCGTGCGCGTGAGCGGATCGTTGTCGATGCCGATGATCGCGACCTGTTCCGGCACCGCGATGCCGGCGATCAGGCACGCCTGCAGCAGATGCCGCGCGCGCGCATCGGTGACCGCGATCACGCCGACGGGCTTCGGTAGCGCATGCAGCCAGCCGATCAGCTGCTCGATCGCGTGATTCCAGCCCGACGCGCTCGTCGACAGGCCGCGGTAGATCGGCGCGTCGAGCCCGTCGGCGCGCGCGAGGCGATCGAACGCGAGCTCGCGCTGCTGCGCCCAGCGGTTCTCCTGCGCGACCGGCAGGCTGTACATCGCGAAATGCGCGAGCCCCGCGCCGATCAGGTGCGTATAGGCGAGCGACACGAGCTTCGGGTTGTCCGTCGCAATATATGGGACGCCGTGCGGATACTGCGCGGGATCCTCGTACGACGAGCCGACCGCGACGATCGGCAGCGGCGAGCCGGCGAGCGCGTCGGCGACGGCCGGATCGTCGAAGTCCGCGATGATGCCGTCGCCGTCGAAGCGTTCGATGCCGGCGAGCCGGCAGCGGAAGTCGTCCTCGAGGAACAGGTCCCACACGACGCGCGTCGTGTGCAGGTACTGGCCGATGCCGCTGATGATCTCGCGGTCGTAGACCTTGTTCGCGTTGAACAGCAGCGCGATGCGGTGCGGTGTCTGGGCGGAAGAGGCGCGGGTCATGTCGGTCTCGGGGCGGGCGCCGCTCGGGCGTCTTGCCGTTGTCTCCGGGGCGCGCGGACGGTGCCGCGCGATGCTCTGGTGTCCGGCGATTGTAGGCCGGAACGCGCACCGCGCGCAGCGGCTGGCAAGAAACGTTAAGCATGCTGCGCAATTTCGCAATTGCCGGCCGGCAGGCGCGCGGGCACGATCCAGCCAACCGGATTCGGCCGCGTGCGTCGTCGTCGCGACGCGCGTTGCGCCGCAACAAGACCCTGCACGGAGACGCCATGTCGTATTTCGAACACATTCCCGCGATTCGCTACGAAGGTCCGCAGTCGGACAACCCGCTGGCTTACCGCCATTACGACGCCGAGAAGCGCGTGCTCGGCAAGACGCTCGCCGAGCATCTGCGGATTGCCGTCTGCTACTGGCATACATTCGTGTGGCCGGGGCACGACATCTTCGGGCAGGGCGCGTTCCAGCGGCCATGGCAGCAGCCGGGCGACGCGCTCGAACGTGCGCGCATGAAGGCGGACGCGGCATTCGAGTTCTTCACGAAGCTCGGCACGCCTTTCTATACGTTCCACGACACCGACGTCGCGCCGGAAGGCGACACCCTGCGCGAATACGCGGCCAACTTCGCGCGGATGGTCGACTATCTCGGCGAGCGCCAGCAGGCGAGCGGCGTGCGGCTGCTGTGGGGCACCGCGAACCTGTTCTCGCACCCGCGCTTCGCGGCGGGCGCCGCGACGAACCCGAACCCGGACGTATTCGCGTGGGCCGCGACCCAGGTGTGCCATGCGCTCGACGCGACGCACCGGCTCGGCGGCGAGAACTACGTGCTGTGGGGCGGCCGGGAAGGCTACGAGACGCTGCTCAATACCGACCTGAAGCGCGAGCGCGAGCAGTTCGCGCGCTTCCTGTCGATGGTGGTCGAGCACAAGCACCGGATCGGCTTCACGGGCGCGCTGCTGATCGAGCCGAAGCCGCAGGAGCCGACCAAGCACCAGTACGACTACGACGTCGCGACCGTGCACGGCTTTCTCGTGCAGTATGGACTGCAGAACGAGATCCGCGTGAACATCGAGGCGAACCACGCGACGCTCGCCGGTCATTCGTTCCATCACGAGATCGCGAATGCGTTCGCGCTCGGCGTGTTCGGCAGCGTCGACGCGAACCGCGGCGATCCGCAGAACGGCTGGGACACCGACCAGTTCCCGAACAGCGTCGAGGAGCTGACGCTCGCGTTCTACGAGATCCTGCGCCACGGCGGCTTCACGACCGGCGGGATGAACTTCGACGCGAAGGTGCGGCGCCAGAGCGTCGATCCGGAAGACCTGTTCTACGGCCATGTCGGCGCGATCGACGTGCTCGCGCTCGCGCTCGAGCGCGCGGCGGTGCTGGTCGAGAACGACCGGCTCGACGCGCTGCGCCGGCAGCGCTACGCGCAGTGGGACGACGCGTTCGGCCGCAAGATCCTGTCGGGCGGTTACACGCTGCAGTCGCTCGCGGACGACGCGCTCGCGCGCGGCGTGGACCCGCGGCACGCGAGCGGCGCGCAGGAGCGGCTCGAGAACATCGTGAACCAGGCCATCTACGGGCTGCGCTGACGCCATGTATCTCGGACTCGATCTCGGCACGTCGGGCGTGAAGGCGGTGCTGCTCGACCGCGACGGTGCGGTGCGGGCGAGCGCGAGCCACCCGTTGACGGTGAGCCGGCCGCGGCCGCGCTGGTCGGAACAGGCGCCGCACGACTGGTGGGACGCCGCCTGCGGCGCGCTCGCCGCGGTCGTCGCCGAAGCCCGCGCGGGCGGCATCGATCCGCGCGGCATCGCCGCACTCGGGCTCACCGGCCAGATGCACGGCGCGACGCTGCTCGACGCGCATGGCGACGTACTGCGCCCCGCGATCCTGTGGAACGACGGCCGCGCGGATGCGGAGTGCGCGGAACTCGAGCGGCTCGCACCCGCGCTGCGCACGGTGGCAGGCAACGTCGCGATGCCGGGCTTCACCGCACCGAAGCTGCTGTGGATGCGCCGGCACGAGCCCGATGTGTTCGCACGCATCGCGCACGTGCTGCTGCCGAAGGATTATCTGCGCTACCGGCTGACCGGTGCGTTCGCAACCGATCCGTCGGATGCCGCCGGCACGCTGTGGCTCGACGTCGCGAAGCGCGACTACGACGACACGCTGCTCGGCGCGTGCGGGCTGTCGCGCGCGCAGATGCCGGCGGTGTTCGAGGGCAACCGCGTGACGGGCACGCTGCTGCCGGCCGTCGCGCGCGCACTCGGGCTGCGCGAGATTCCGGTCGTGGCCGGCGGCGGCGACAACGCGGCCGGCGCGGTCGGCGTGGGGATCGTGCGGCCCGGCGATGCACTGCTGTCGCTCGGCACGTCGGGCGTGTATTTCGCGGTGTCGGACGGGTTTCGCGCCAACCCCGAATCGGCGGTGCACAGCTTCTGTCACGCGTTGCCCGATACGTGGCACCTGATGTCGGTGATGCTGAACGCGGCCGGCTGCATCGACTTCACCGCGCAACTGACCGGTTACGACGACGTCGCGGCGCTGCTCGCCGATGCCGAGGCGAACGCGCGCGCGAGCCGCCCGTGGTTCCTGCCTTACCTGAGCGGCGAGCGCACGCCGCACAACGACGTGAATGCGAAGGGCGTCTTTTATGGGATGACGCCCGATACGCAGCGTGCGGATCTCGCGAACGCGACGCTCGAAGGCGTCGGCTTCGCGCTGCTCGACGGCATCGACGCGCTGCATGCGGCCGGGCTCGAGCCCGCCGGCATCACGGTGATCGGCGGCGGCTCGCGCAGTGCTTACTGGACGCAGATGCTCGCCGACCTGAGCGGACGCGCGCTGACGCTGCGCGCGGGTGGCGAGGTCGGTCCGGCGCTCGGTGCCGCGCGCCTTGCTCGCCTCGCGCTCGAACCGGATACGCCGCTCGGCGACGTGTGCCCGCAACCGCCGGTCGTCGCGGTGCGCGAGCCCGATCTCGCGCGGCACGCGTGGTATCGCGACATGCGGCGGCCGACGTTTCGTGGGCTTTATCGCGCGCTCGAACCGGTGTTCGCGACGGGTGCGTGACGCGCGGATGGCGAGCGCGGTTCGCATCGCACGATGCCGCGCGTTGCGAGGACTCGATGCGGGCGGCGCATGGCTGCGCCCGCCCGATGTTCGTGAGGTTGTTCGACAAGTTCGATAACAAGGAGTGGAGACAATGAAATCCGTGACGCGTCGTACCGTATTGAGTTCGCTTGCCGGCGCCGCTGCGCTGGCGATGTTCGCGCTGGGCGCGCCGCTCGCGCATGCGAGCAAGGACAAGCCCGAGATCGGTTTCTGCATCGACGACCTGCGCGTCGAGCGCTGGTCGCGCGATCGCGATTATTTCGTCGCGGCCGCGACGAAGCTCGGTGCCAAGGTATCCGTACAGTCGGCCGACGCGAGCGAGGCGCGGCAGATCTCGCAGATCGAGAACCTGATCTCGCGCGGCGTCGACGTGATCGTGATCGTGCCGTTCAATTCGAAGACGCTCGGCAACGTCGTCGCCGAAGCGCGCAAGGCCGGCATCAAGGTCGTGTCGTACGACCGCCTGATCCTCGACGCGGACGTCGACGCGTACATCTCGTTCGACAACCAGAAGGTCGGCGAGCTGCAGGCGCAGGGCGTGTTCGACGCGAAGCCGAAGGGCAATTATTTCCTGCTCGGCGGCGCGCCGACCGACAACAACGCGAAGATGCTGCGTGAGGGCCAGCTGAAGGTGCTGAAGCCGGCGATCGACCGCGGCGACATCAAGGTCGTCGGCCAGCAGTGGGTGCCGGAGTGGAGCGCATCGACCGCGCTGCGGATCGTCGAGGATGCGCTGACCGCGAACAACAACAAGATCGATGCAATCGTCGCGTCGAACGACGGCACCGCGGGTGGCGCGATCCAGGCGCTCGCCGCGCAGCATCTGGCCGGCAAGGTGCCGGTGTCCGGGCAGGATGCGGACCTCGCGGCCGTCAAGCGCGTGATCGCCGGCACGCAGACGATGACCGTCTACAAGCCGCTGAAGCTGATCGCGAGCGAAGCCGCGAAGCTCGCGGTCGATCTCGCGAAGGGTACGAAGCCCGCGTTCAACGCGCAATACGACAACGGCAAGATGAAGGTCGACACGGTGCTGCTGCAGCCGACGCTCCTGACGAAGCGCAACGTCGACGTCGTCGTGAAGGACGGCTTCTACACCCAGGCCCAGCTCGCGAGCCAGTAACCGCTCGATGGGCATGATGCACGCGGCCGGCGAGGTGCGGCCGCACATGGTCCGGCCGCGTGCGCACTGCGAGGCAATGAACGTATGACCGAACCCTTGCTGACGATGCGCGGCATCGTCAAGGCATTCGACGGCGTGAAGGCGCTCGACGGCATCGACCTGACCGTGCGCCCCGGCGAGTGCGTCGGCCTGTGCGGCGAGAACGGCGCCGGCAAGTCGACGCTGATGAAAGTGCTGTCGGGCGTCTACCCGCACGGCACGTGGGACGGCGAGATCCGCTGGGAAGGCGCGCCGCTCGTTGCGTCCGGCGTGCGCGACACCGAACGCGCGGGCATCGTGATCATCCACCAGGAACTGATGCTGGTGCCCGAGCTGTCGGTCGCCGAGAACATCTTCCTCGGCAACGAGATCACGCTGCCCGGCGGGCGCATGCACTATGCGGAGATGGTGCGGCGTTCGGAAGCGCTGCTGCGCGAGCTGCGGATCGACGCGATCAACGTCGCGCAGCCGGTGATGAACTACGGCGGCGGCCATCAGCAGCTGATCGAGATCGCGAAGGCGCTGAACAAGCGCGCGAAGCTGCTGATCCTCGACGAGCCGTCGTCGTCGCTGAGTGCCGCCGAGACGCGCATCCTGCTCGACATCGTGCGCGACCTGAAGCGCCGCGGCGTCGCGTGCGTATACATCTCGCACAAGCTCGACGAAGTCGACGCAGTGTGCGACACGGTGACCGTGATCCGCGACGGCCGCCATGTCGCGACCGAGCCGATGCGTGCGCTGACCACCGACCGGATCATCGCGATGATGGTCGGCCGCGAGATCCGCAACCTGTATCCGCGCGAGCCGCACGAGATCGGCGACGTCGTGCTGGAGGCGCGCAACGTGACCTGTCACGACGTGGCGAACCCGCGCCGCAAGCGCGTGGACGACGTGTCGTTCAGCGTGCGGCGCGGCGAGATCCTCGGCGTCGCCGGGCTCGTCGGCGCGGGTCGCACCGAGTTGATGCAGGCGATCTTCGGCGCGTATCCGGGGGCGAGCACGGCGACCGTGCGGATGAACGGCCAGCCGCTCGCGATCCGCTCGCCGGCCGATGCGATCCGCGCGGGCATCGCGATGGTGCCGGAGGATCGCAAGCGCCACGGGATCGTGCCGCAACTCGGGGTCGGCCACAACATCACGCTGTCGGTGCTGCGTCGTTTCGCCGCGCGCGGGCGGATCGACGCGGCCGCCGAGCTCGATGCGATCCACACCGAGATGCAGCGGCTGTCGGTGCGCGCGGCACACCCGTTCCTGCCGATCGCGAGCCTGTCCGGCGGCAACCAGCAGAAGGCCGTGCTCGCGCGGATGCTGCTGGCCGACCCGCAGGTGCTGATCCTCGACGAACCGACGCGCGGCGTCGACGTCGGCGCGAAGGCCGAGATCTACCGGCTGATCTTCGCGCTCGCGAAACGCGGCGTCGCGCTGATCGTCGTGTCGTCGGAGCTGCCGGAAGTACTCGGGCTCGCCGATCGTGTGCTGGTGATCGGCGAAGGCGAGCTGCGCGGCGATTTCGTCAACGACGGTCTCACGCAGGAACAGATCCTCGGCGCCGCGCTGAAGCCCGCGCGGCAGCCGTCCGAACCCATTGCAGCGAGTGCGTCATGAATACCGAACTTTCTTCTTCCCCCGCCGTGCCGCCGGGCGCCGACGCGCGTCGCACGCACGGCCATCCGCTGCGCCAGGTGTTCGTGCGCTACAAGGTCCTCGCGCTGCTGTTCGCGGTCGCGGCGATCTGGGTGTTCTTCTCGGTGCTGACCGACGGCGCGTTCGTCACGCCGCGCAACGTGTCGAACCTGCTGCGGCAGATGTCGATCACCGGGATGCTCGCGTGCGGCATGGTGTTCGTGATCATCGCGGGCGAGATCGACCTGTCGGTCGGCTCGCTGCTCGGGCTGCTCGGTGGTGTCGCGGCGATCCTCGACGTCAATCGGCACTGGCCGGTCGCCGTGACGGTGCCGGCGGTGCTCGCGCTCGGCGTGCTGGTCGGGCTGTTCAACGGCTGGTGGTCGACCTACCGGCGCGTGCCGTCGTTCATCGTCGGGCTGGGCGGGATGCTCGCGTTCCGCGGGATCCTGCTCGGCGTGACGGGCGGCTCGACGATCGCGCCGGTGTCCGACGGCTTCGTGTTCATCGGCCAGGGCTATCTGCCGCGCGCGGCCGGCGACGGCCTCGCGGTGCTGCTGTTCGCGCTCGTCGCGCTGCTGGTGCTGCGGCAGCGCGCCACGCGGCACCGCTACCGGCTCGCCGTCGCGCCGCTGTGGCAGGACGTCGCGAAGGTCGTCGGCGCCGGGGCCGTGCTGTTCGCGTTCGTCGCGACGCTCGACCGCTACGGCGGCATCCCGGTGCCGGTGCTGCTGCTGCTCGCGCTGCTCGGCGCGTTCTCGTGGATCGCGACGCAGACCGTGTTCGGCCGGCGCATCTATGCAGTGGGTTCGAACCTGGAGGCGACGCGGCTGTCGGGCGTCGACACCGATCGCGTGAAGCTCGCGATCTTCGCGCTGATGGGGCTGATGTGCGCGTTCGCGGGCATCGTCAACACCGCGCGGCTCGCGGCCGGCTCGCCGTCGGCCGGCACGATGGGCGAGCTCGACGCGATCGCCGCGTGCTTCATCGGCGGCACGTCGATGCGCGGCGGGTCGGGCACCGTCTACGGCGCGCTGATCGGCGCGCTCGTGATGGCGAGCCTCGACAACGGGATGTCGATGCTCGACGTCGACGCGTACTGGCAGATGATCGTCAAGGGCGCGGTGCTGGTGCTGGCCGTGTGGATCGACGTGGTGTCGCGCTCGAACCGGCGCTGAGGCGGCGTTCTACCGCGCCTGCGCCTCGATGAAATCGACGCACGCCCGCGGCGGCGCCGGCACGACGCGCCGCCGCGGGTAATACGGATAACCCCGCGCGGGCGTCCGGCGACGGGCCGTTGACCTGCGCGATGCCTGAATGCAGCGGAATCCGGCGCCCGTTCCGCGACTACGTGCGGTCGCGATGGCGCGCGCGCGTCGCGCCCGTGATCACAGCGATGCCGAACAGAATGACGGCGACGATCTCGATGATGTGCTGCGACACATGCAGCGTCATCAGGCCCCATGCCACGCCGGCGATGAAAACGATCCATCCGAGCAGGTAGATAAGCAGGGTCATCACTTTTCTCCTGTAATTGTGGGTCATGACGCCGGTTGCCTGCGTTGCAACATTTGCCGGGCAACCGGCAATCCGGGATGTGCGCATATTTCGTACCCGGTGCGGCCGCGTCGTGCCCGGGCCGCGGGCGAGGCGCCTGCGTAGTGGTCGAATCGCGTTACGACGCTGCCGTGACGTCGGCCGGCGCCAGCCCGATTGGGCGCTTACGCATGCGATCCTCGACGTCGTTCTGGCCCGCGCGGCGGACATGGAAGGCTACGAAACGGGAAGTCCGAGGCGCCTTTTTTGAAAATCCGGTGAGGGGCCAACGGCAATTTGCGCACACGCCTGTCCACGGGGCAGTGGCACAGCGTCGCGGATCTCACCGGATCGATCGTGCGCAGCCGTCTACGTCGGACACGAACATCAGGATCGCGCGGCGAGCCAGTTCCGAACGAGTCGCGCAACCTGCTTCCGGCGCTCGATCATCACCATGTGCCCTTCGCCTGGCAGCGCATGATGGGTCACCGACGGCACCCACGCGGAAGTTTCGAGCGCCGCGTCGGCGAAGATCGGGTCGTCGGCGCCGCCGACGATCAACGTATCCGCGCGGATCCGCCGCGGCCACGGCGAATCGTCGCGCGCATCGTCACGCAAGGCGCGCAGCGTGCGGACAATGACGTGTCGTTCGTTGACCGACGACGCGACGTGGCGGCGTCGACTGAACAGCGCCGCGCGCAGGAGCATGTTGCGCCAGTTGGCGCGGAAGCATCCGGACATCGTTTCGAGCAGACGGACGAAATCGGAGCGGGTCGTATGCACGATTTGCTGCTCGATGAGCCGGCAGCCGTTCGGGGCGAGGCGATGCGCGCTCGACACCAGCCCGAGTCGCGAGACGCGTTCCGGGTGGGCGGCCGCGAGGCGCGCCGCCACGACGCCGCCGAACGAGATGCCGATGAGCGTCGTGCACTGCCAACGCGCGGCGATGCCGCGCGCGAGATGCTCGACGATGTCGGCGATCCGGTATTGCGCACCGGGCTTGTCAGGATACCCGAGCAGGACGAATGGCGTGTCGGGCGGCAAGATGCCGGCGACGCGGAGCAGGTCGCGCCGCAGCCGGCGCTTGGTCGTCTTCGAGACGAAGGCTTGTCCGCCGTTCAGTACGATGACCGCGGGCGGTTCGCTACCCACCTGTGCGGCCAGGATGCCGCCGTCCAGCTGCATCGTTCGAACGCGACGAGCACCGATCCGGAACGCGGTCGAATCGTCCGGTATGCGGTTCATGCGCTACCTCCTGATGAAAAGGTGCCGGCATCAACGCCGGGCAAGCGTGCCGACGGTTAATGGCTTATAGGCTCCGTCGACAATTCAAAATATGACGGATGTCCGTCGTACGCACTGAAACAGAAAATGCCCGATGCGGCGCAGCGGGCGTTCTGGCGTCTGGTTACCGTTGGGTTCAGTAACGGACTATCGATTAAAGACCACGCTTTAAACGCCCTGCATAATCACTGGCTGCTTCATTCAGTGAATGGCTGGCGTTGATTGTCGCGATCAGTTCCTCCACGAACCACGGAAGGACGAGCGTCGTTTCTGCGCTCGACAAACCGACCTTCACGCGCTGCGAAGCGTAATCCGGTTGAGGTAGCGTCACGGGCAGAGCGCCATTGGATTGCGGCGTGTCAGCCGCAATGGCTTGCGCGTTCGAAAGCTGCGCATTTATCAAAAGCGCAAATGCCATGATTGCGTGTCGGACAGGTTTCTTCATTTTTCGCCATTCCCTGCGAGAGAATATGAATCGGAAAAGCAGGGAAATGATCCTAGCGAATCTGCTGCGCGAAAAGTATGTGAAATTTGTCATTATCTGTGCGAAAGCTCATGCTGAGTGTCCGCGTGGACACATGCACTCGGACCCAGACGACCGAGAAGCGAGACCTTCGAAGCAGAACGGCGATTGGCCGCTGACGGGAAACCGAATCGAACTGGAACGCGTAGGCGATCGACGCAAACAGGCTACGCGGTGCGCCCGGCGTGACCCACGGGCTGTCGCAGGAACTGACGGAGGTGGCGCGATCGAACAGGTCGTTCAGCGCGCGCGCTCGAATGGGTAATGAAGCGTCGCGTCCGCACCGATGTCCGACGTGAACGACGGTGCGAACGGATCGCGTTTGCCCGGCACCGTATCGCGGACGCTGCCGTTGTTCCAGGTCATCGCGACGAAGCGGTAGCCGCCGACGCCGCCCACGGGCGGCGCCGTCGCAAGAATCGATGGCCGATGCCGATTACGATGCCGACAACCTGACCGACACCCCCGTCGCCGTATAAACCGGCGTCGCCTTGAACCCGTCGACCGTCACCGTCGAGAACTTCGCGGAAGCCGCCGCGCCGTCGATCAGCGCGATCGTGTCGCCGGCCTTCGGCGCATAGCCGTTCACGAACTTCACGTGCAGCGTGCCGCCGGCGACGGTGAGCGGGCCGCCCACGCGCAGGCGTCCGCCGCCGTTGCCGTCGATGTCGAGTTCGAGCGTCGTGTCGTCGAGCTGGGTGTAGCGCGTCGCGATCGTGACGGGTGCGCTTGCCGCGATCTTCACGCTGCCGCCGGCGCCGACGTACACGTCGCCGGTGCCGAACGCGCTTGCCGATGCCGCGGCGAGCGTGCCGCCGCTGACCTGCGTGCCGCCCGTATAGCGGTTGTCGCCCGCCAGCGTCAGCGTGCCGGTGCCTTGCAGCGTCAGCTTGCCCGCGCCCGCGATGTCGTTGCGCCACTGGTCGGCCGCATTGAGCCCGCCCTGCGACGCATCCATCGACACGATCACGTTGCCGTTGAACGCGCCGTAGCCGTCGCCCGCGGCGAACAGGTTCAGGCGGCCCCAGCCTTCCGCATCGTCCATCACCGGATAGCCGGACTGCACTTCGGTGGTCTTCAGCACGACGCGCCGCTGGTCGGCGCTCAGGTACGGAAAGCGCGTCTGCAGCAGCACCTCCGCGCCCTTCGGCACGACGGCCGGTGCATTGGTCGATTCGATCGCGCCGAAGCCGAACGTCATGCGGCGCGTGAAAGCGGCCTTGTTGGTCGCGTAATCGGCGAACCGGTCGGTGGCCGTCGTGCCCGAATGCGCGAACGCGGCGAAGGTCGCGCCGGTCGTCCCCGTGAGTTGCTGAAGCGCCTGGTGAGCCTGACCGTACGCGGCCTGCGCGTCGCTCGCGTACGCGGTGAGGTTCGCCGCGCTGATGGCCAGCGCGAGCATGCGGCCGCCGATCACGTCGAGCGGCGAGTGCATGCCGGCGAGGATCCGGTTCTCGCCCAGTTCGAGGCCGCGGCTGACCATCTCCTGGAAGCGCTCCGGCACGAGCCACGCCATCGTCATCGCGTCGCGCATCGCTTCGGCCGTGTGGCCGCTGATGAAGCCGCCGTCGGTCGCGGGCGTCGTGCTTTCCGCCGGCACGAGCGTCGGCGCGACGACCACGCTCGCGCTCCAGCGGTACGGCCGTGCGTACTTGTAGAAGCGCTTCGACGGTTCGGTCGACGCGTTGTTGCCCATTTCGTTGAGCAGGTCGACGACTTTCCCGAAGTTCGCGTTGGCGCTGCTGCCGACGCCGACGTTGTTGCCGCTGTCGTTGTACAGCACCGTGGTGGCGTCGGCGGGCACGCTGGTGATGCTGGTCGTCTGCTGCGCGGCCGTGCGCCACGCGTCGGTGAGCGGGCCCATGCCGTCGGTCACGCTGTAGCCCTTGCCGCGCCGGTCGTCGAAGTAGGCGGCATCGGCCTGCTGTTGCGTGCGCGCGGTCGTTGCGTTGATCACGTATTGAACATTGGCCGCCAGCACCGTGTCGTTCAGGATCGTGCCGCACGGCGTGCCGCTGCCGGGCAGGCCCGAGCAGGTCGACGGCGAGATCGCCGGGAACGCGCCGTTCGCGGCCGCGGTCACGCCTGCGTCGACGAGCATCGTCGACGGCTGCCACAGGTCGAGGAAGCGGCTCACCACGCGTACCGCGGCGTTGGTCGACAGCGTCGCATAACGCGCGTCGCCGCGCTGGTTGGTCGCGATGTTGTCGACGAAGGCCGGCACGCTCGGCACGGGTGCGCTGTCGACGAAGCCGGGGTCGGCCGGCGGCGCCGGCATGGCCGCGCTGGTCGGGGTGGTCGACGCGACATCGTCGCCGCCGCCGCACGCGGCGAGAACGATCGCACTCGACAGCGCTGCGACGTGCAGCGGGAAACGGCTTCGTGACGCAAACATGCAAAACTCCATCCGGTGTGTTGAAGATGGCGGATTGTCGTGGGCGATCGTGACGCAGCCGTTAAGGATTTGTTGCGGGGCGCGGTCGAAGCGCGCGAATGCTCACTATTTGGTGAATTCGTGATACTGAACGTGATGGACGAGGCGAGCGGGCCATCGGCGGCGCATCGCAACGCGCCGGCCATGCGTGCGTCCGGCCGGACTGGTGTTCCCCGGAACGGCGACCGCAACCGGCGCGATCACGCCGCCTCGGCGGCCGATTCCGCGTCGGCGCGGCACACGCGGTTTCTGCCGTGCCGCTTGGCCGCATAGAGCGCGAGGTCCGCCTGATGCGACAGCGCATGCACGGTCCGCGGGTGCGCGCGATGGCCGGTCGCGCAGCCGATGCTGACCGTGAACGGCGGAATCGTTGCATCGAAGCCGTCGAGCCGGCTGTGTTCGACGGCGCACCGGATCGCTTCCGCGACTTCCGCGGCGCCGCTTTCGTCCGTATCGGGCAGCACCGCGACGAATTCCTCGCCGCCGTAGCGTGCAGCGATGTCGCCGCGCCGCCGCACGTTCGCGCGGATGCATTCGGCGAGAAAGCGCAGCGCCGTGTCGCCTTGCGCATGGCCGTAGCGGTCGTTGTATTGCTTGAAGTGGTCGGCGTCGATGAACAGCACCGACAGGCTGCCGCCGCTGCCGCCGCTGCCGCGCTGCAGCCGCTCCCATTCGTCGGCGAGCGCCGCATCGAGCGCGCGCCGGTTGTGCAGGCCCGTCAGCGGATCGGTGCGCGTCTGGTCGGTGAGCAGCGTCTGCTTGCGCAGGTTGTCGCGCAGCGCGAACGCGAGCAGCCACACCACCGCGCAGAACAGCGCGCCGATGACGGACGCCGACACGCCGACCGTCCACGTCAGGCGCGTGATGCCGGCCAGCACGTCGCCCTCGGCCGGGGCCACGACCGCGATCAACGGCGTGCCGGGCACGTGCTGGTACGTATAGAGCCGCGCGACGCCGTCGATGCTCGAGCGCGCCGCATAGAAGCCCGAGTCGCGGCTCAGCATCTGCACGAACGACTTCGTGCGGCGCAGCCGGCTGATCTGCTGATCGCTCAACGGCGGGTTTCTCGCGAGGATCGTGCCGTCCGCGCGCAGGATCGCGCTGACGCCGTGCGGTCCGACGTTCAGGCGCGACAGCAGGTGATCGAAGTAGGCGAGGTCGATCGCGACCACCACGATTCCGTCGAACGAGTGATCCGGCCGTTCGATGCGCCGCGACAGCGCGATGGATCTCGTGCCGCCGCGCGAACGCGCGCTATACGCCTCGGACACGTAGAGGCCGACGTTGTGCGCATCGCGATGGACCTTGAAGTAGTCGCGATCGCTGAAATCCCAGTTGTGGTGCGGGCCGCAGCATCCGTCGATCTGCCGGCCGTCGCGGTTCGTCACGCCCATGCCGGTCATGTATTGCGCGGTCGTGCGCTCGAACAGCACGTCGTGACGCAGCCCGGTGTCGATGCGCGCGACCGCGGGGTTGCGGAGGTTGGCGGCGAGTGCGACGAGCGCATTGTTGGACGTTTCGACGGTGCGCCCGATCTCGCTGACCAGGACGGCGGCGACGTTGCGCGACGTCTCGTGCGCATGTTCGACCACTTCGCTGCGTGCGGCCCACAGCGTGGCCGCGCTGATGCCGAGCGCCGCCAGCGACATCAGCGTGCCCAGCACGCCGACGATCAAGTAATTGCGGCCGGCCCAGTCGGCAATTTTCTCGATCGAAGTGGGTGCAGGCATGGCTGGCGCTCGTGCGGGAAGCTCGCTGCATCTGCAGCGGCGCGGGTCAAATCCGGGTTAACGGCAAGTATGCCCGGAAATCGAGGCCGATTCGCGCCGCGATCGCCGCACCCGGCGCCGCAAACGTGTGCGGCAGCGGCGCACCGCGCAACGGGCATGCAGCCGCGGCGACGCCGGGCGGCTGCACGCGCCGGCGCGGGATCAGTCGAGCCCGCCCTGGCACAGGTACTTGATCGACAGGTAGTCGTCGAGGCCGTAGCGCGAACCTTCGCGGCCGTAGCCCGATTCCTTCACGCCGCCGAACGGTGCGGCCTCGCTCGCGAGCGCGCCTTCGTTGATCCCGACGATGCCGGTTTCGAGCCGCGCCGACACGCGCGCGATGCGCCGCACGTCCTGCGTGTAGAAATACGCGGCAAGCCCGAACGGCGTGTCGTTCGCGGCATCGACGGCCTCGTCCTCGGTATCGAACCGGAACAGCGCGGCGACCGGGCCGAAGGTTTCCTCGCAGGTCAGCTGCATGTCGGCGGTGGCGTCGGCGAGCACCGTCGGCGCGTAGTAGTGCGGCCCGAGTTCGGTCAGGCGCGTGCCGCCCGTCAGCACGCGCGCGCCGCGCTCGATCGCGTCGCCGACATGGCGCGCGATCTTGTCGACCGCGCGCGCGTTGATCATCGGGCCGATCTGCGCGGCCGGGTCGGTTGCAGGCGCAACCTTCAGCGCGGCAACGCGCGCGGCGAGCTTCGCGGCGAAGGCCTCGTAGACGCCGGCCTGCACGTACACGCGGTTCGGCGACACGCAGGTCTGGCCGCCGTTGCGGAACTTGGCGGCCATCAGCCCGTCGACCGCGGCGTCGAGTTCGGCATCGTCGAACACGATGAACGGCGCATTGCCGCCGAGCTCCAGCGACAGCTTCTTCAGCGTCGCGGCCGACTCGCGTGCGAGCAGCTTGCCGACGGGCGTCGAGCCGGTGAACGTGATCTTGCGCACGCGGCCGTCGGCGAGCCAGTCGGCCACCGCGTCGATGCCGCGTTCGCGCGACGCGGCGATCAGGTTCAGCACGCCGGGCGGCACGCCGGCTTCCTGCGCGAGGAAGGCCAGCGCGAGCGCGGTGAGCGGCGTGTCCTCCGCCGGCTTCGCGACGACCGTGCAGCCGGCCGCGAGCGCGGGCGCGATCTTGCGCGCGATCATCGCGAGCGGGAAATTCCACGGCGTGATCGCGGCGACGATGCCGATCGGCTCCTTCACCGCACTCAACCGCTTGCCGCGCTGCTGCTGCGGAATCAGGTCGCCATACGTGCGCGTCGCTTCCTCGGCGAACCACTGCACGTACGACGCGCCATAGGCGACTTCGCCGCGCGCTTCGGCGAGCGGCTTGCCCTGTTCGCGCGACATCAGCTTCGCGAGATCGTCGGTGTGCGCGACGATCGCCGCGTGCCACGCACGCAGGATCGCGGCGCGTTCGCGCGCGGGCGTCGCGCGCCAGCCGGGCAGCGCGCGTGCGGCCGCGTCGGTCGCGGCGCGCGCGTCGGCGGCGCCGCTGTCGGGTGCGTGGGCAACGAGGTCGAGCGTCGCCGGATCGGTGACGTCGAAGCGACGGCCGTCGAGCGCGTCGCGCCAGGCGCCGTCGATC
Organism: Burkholderia sp. Bp8984; assembly: GCF_003853755.1. Lineage (NCBI taxonomy): Bacteria > Pseudomonadati > Pseudomonadota > Betaproteobacteria > Burkholderiales > Burkholderiaceae > Burkholderia > Burkholderia sp. Bp8984. Next base: position 56,452 of record NZ_QTQN01000012.1, on the reverse strand, counting down.
AGGTTGGCGGTGCGAACGAGTTCGGTGCGGGACAGCGTAAGCGGCATGACAGGTCCTTGGGTGAGGCGGTTCGGCGGCGACGCCGGCGCGCGACGACCCCGCGCGGACAGCGGGCTGCCGCGTTCAAGGGTGCCGCGTGCCGCGGTCAGTGCCGTTCGCCGAACAGCGATTCGAGCGGGTAGTGCCGTTTGACGAACGGCGACTTGATGATCACGTAACTGAAATACTTCTCGATGCCGATGTTCTGCTCGAGCAGCCCTTCGACGATCGTCTGGTAATGGCTCACGCTGCGCGTGATGAACTTCAGCAGATAGTCGTAGCCGCCGCTCGCGAGGTGGCATTCGACGATCTCGTCGACGTTGCGGATCGCCGCGACGAAGCGGTCGAAGTCCTCGCGCCGGTGGTCGGCCAGCGTGACCTCGGTGAACACGACCTGCACGTCGCCGAGCTTCTCGAGCTGGATGTGCGCGCCGTAGCCGCCGATGTAGCCGGCCTTCTCGAGCCGCTTCACGCGGATCAGGCACGGGCTCGGCGACAGCCCGACCGCATCGGCCAGCTCGACGTTGGTCATGCGGCCGCGCTTCTGCAACTGGGAGAGGATGCGCAGGTCGATGCGATCCAGCTTGCTGTCCGTCATGGTTACGTGAGAGGGGAAAAAATGGAATGTCCGGTTACTTTAGAGTCGAACGATGGCCGCCACAAGCCCGGCTTTCCCTCGGCCCGTCAGGCCGGCTGCGCGTGCGCGACGTCGAGCGCGCGCTGCACGCCCGGGTCGGCCAGCACGTCGTCGAGCGTCTTGCGCACGCGTTCGAACATCAGGTCGAACTCGCCCGCGGTGAAGCTCAGCGCCGGCGCGAAACCGAGCACGCCGTCGCCGAACGCGCGAAACACCACGCCGTTCGCGTACGCGGCCGCCGCGATCTTGTCCGGCACGTTCAGCGCCGGGTCGAAGCGCGTCTTGTGCGCCTTGTCGGCTACCAGCTCGAGCGCGCCGAGCAGGCCGGCCGAACGCGCGTCGCCGACGAGCGGATGCGCGCGCAGCGCATCGAGCCCCGCCGCGAAGCGCGGCGCCAGCGCCTGGCCGTTCGCGAGCAGCCCGCCTTCGTGATAGAGCTTCAGCACCTCGAGGCCGATCGCCGCGCTGACCGGATGCGCGGAATACGTATGCCCGTGACCGACCGCGGCAGACTCCGCGCGGCTGCCCGCGATGCCTTCGTAGATTTCGTCGGACATCAGCACCGCGCCCATCGGCGCGTAGCCGGCGGTCAGGCCCTTCGCGACGGTCATCAGGTCCGGGTCGACCTGTTCGGTCTCGCACGCGAACAGCGGCCCCGTGCGGCCGAAGCCGGTGATCACCTCGTCGGCGACGAACAGGATGCCGAGGCGCCGGCACGCGTCGCGCATCGCCTTCAGCCAGCCGGCCGGCGGCACGATCACGCCGCCGGAACCCTGCACCGGTTCGCAGAAGAACGCGGCGACGTTGTCCGCGCCGAGTTCGGCGACTTTCGCTTCAAGCGCGGCGACCGACGCGGCGATCAGCGCCTGCGGATCGTCGCCGAGCGGATGGCGGTACGGGTAGGGCGACGGGATGTGGTGCTGGTCCGCGCGCGGCAGGTCGAAATGACGGTGGAACGCCGGCAGCGCAGTCAGGCCTGCGCCGATCGACGACGAGCCGTGATAGCCGCGTTCGAGCGCGATCATGTGCTTCTTCGACGGGCGGCCGGTCGCGTTGAAATAGTGCGTGATGAAGCGCACCGCGGAGTCGACCGCGTCCGAGCCGCCGAGCGTGAAGTACACGCGGTTCAGCGAAGGCGGCGCGAGCGCGGCGAGCCGCTCGGCCAGCTCGATCGCCGGTTGCGAGCCGAAATGGAAATAGCCGGTCGCGTAGGGCAGCTTCGCCATCTGGTCGGCGGCGGCCTTCACGATGCTGTCGCGGCCGTAGCCGACGTTCACGCACCACAGGCCCGAGAACGCATCGAGCAGCGTATGGCCGTCGGCGTCGCGCAGGAACACGCCGCTCGCGGAGTCGAGCACGGTGACGCCGCGCGCCTCGTGCACGCGGTAGTTGACGACGGGGTGGATCAGGTGTTGACGATCGGCTTCGATCAGCGCGGCTTGGTTCATGGCGGGGAGGGACTCTCGTCGGGTGTCAGCGTGAGTTCATGCTACCGGGCGAGAAATCCGCACGTGTCTTCAATTTGCGCCCTGAAACGTATGAAAACGGTGTTTGCACGGGACGCTTCGGCATTTTCTGCTGCGCGCCCCGCCGGGCCGGGCGCGCGCGTCAGTAGCCGCGCGCGCGATCGACGACGCCGATCATCGGCTGGCCCGCGCGGTGGCGCGCGAGGTTCGCGAGCACGGCGTCGACCGCGGTATCGGGCCGCGTCGCGCTCGCGATGTGCGGCGTGATCCGGATACGCGCGTGCGTCCAGAACGGGTGGCCGGCCGGCAACGGCTCGGGGTCCGTCACGTCGAGGATCGCGCTGTCGAGCCGGCCGCTCGCGAGCGCCGCGAGCAACGCGGCCTCGTCGAGCTGCGGGCCGCGCCCGACCTGCACGAGCGACGCGCCGGCCGGCAGCGCGTCGAACACGCGCGCGCCGAGCAGCCCGCGCGTGCCGTCGGTGAGCGGGAGCAGGCAGATCAGGATGTCGGTGCGGGCGAGGAACGCGTCGAGTGCCGCGTCGCCCGCGTAGCAGTCGATGCCGTCGAGCGTGCGCGGCGTGCGGCTCCAGCCGGCGCACGGGAAGCCGAAGCGCCGCAGCGTGTCGAGCACGGCCTGGCCGAGCGTGCCGAGCCCGAGCACGCCGACGCGCCGCGACGCGGCCGCGCGCACCGGCCGCTCGCGCCACACCTGCGCGCGCTGCTGCGTCGCGTAGTCGAACAGGTCGCGGTGGATCGTCAGCACCGCCTGCGTTACGTACTCGACCATCCCTTCGACGATGCCCGGCTCGATCATCCGCACGACCGGGATGTGCGCGGGCACGCGCGACAGGTCGAACTGGTCGATGCCGGCGCCGACGGAGAACACGACCTCGAGATTCGGCAGCAGCGCGGCCGGATCGTCGGGCGGCTGCCAGGCGGCGAGATAGCGGACGGTTTCAGGGTCGCCGAGGTCCGGCCAGATCCGGAACGGGAGGTCGGGCGCCTGTTGCGCGAAGCGCTGCGCCCATTGCGCGCCGCGCACCGGGTCGGCCTTGTAGAGAAAGCTCATCGCGCGTGCCGCTCAGCCGAGCGCCTGGTTCACGATCGCGAACGCGCGCAGCGCCGGGTCGCGCGCGGGCGCCGCGCCGCGCGCCATCGCGACGACCGTGTCGACGCGCGGCAGCCCGAGCCCCTGCAGCCAGTCCGACAGCCCGCTGTCGCCCGGCACGTCGAGCCGCACGAACATCCCTTCGTGCAGCGCGAGCCAGTGGCTGATCAGCGCCTGCGCGCGCAGCGCGTCGGGCGCGACCACCGGGCCGATCACGTGGCCGCGGCCGAAGCGGCGGAACAGCGCGAAGCCGAGCAGTTCGCCGTCGCGATCGAGCGCGATCCCGTTCGCGACGCCGAGCAGCGCATCGATCACCGCGTCGCGCGGATAGCCTGCCGCGCGCGAGGCGAGCGCCGCGAGGCGCGGGCCGTCGTTGGTGCCGAGCGGGCGCAGGCGCTCGCCCGGCGGCAGCGAGATCAGCGGCGGCTGGAACGCGGCACCCTGGTGCTGGTCGATCGTGCCGATCGCCTCGAAGCCGAATTTCACGTAGAGCGGTTCGCCGGACGGCGTCGCATGCAGGAAGATCGTGCGTGCGCCGAGGCTGTCGACGACGCGCGCGAGCAGTTCTCGGCCGATGCCGCGGCTCTGGCGCTCGGGCGACACGATCACCATGCCGAGCGATGCGTGCGCGTCGCCGAAGCGCCAGCCGAGCGCGGTGCCGACGATGCCGCCTTCGTCTTCGGCGACGAAGCCGTGGCCGAGCTGGAGCGCGAAGCGCCAGTCGTCGAGACGGTGCGGCCACTTGACCGCTTCCGACAGACGATGCGCGGCGGGCAGGTCGGTGTCGGCGAACGGACGATAGATGAGCGTGCTGGAAGGGTTGAGATCGGACACGCCGGACTCCGGATGGGTAGGAATGACATATCGACTCTGCCAGCGACACCGCGGCGCGGATAGGACGATTCGCCTGTTTTCCGGCGACGGCGGGCGGCCGGGCGAGATCGACGCAAACCGGCGCGATCGGCGCGCGCGAACGCGCGCTTCATGCCGGCGCGGCACGCCAATCCGACAGCTTCTGCTGTGGGAATGACACTACGATGGAACTGCAGCGGCGCCGCCCGGGCGAGCCGCGCCGGGCCCGCCGGGCGGTTGGCGCGCTGCGGTTGTGCGAAGCCTGCCGGGGTGGCCCGCGGCGCCGCGCGCGGCCGTGCCGCAGATCGTGCTGCCCGCGGCCTGCAACACGCGGCGAATCTGCGTTTCGACCGGCGTCGAACGATGCGCGACGGATTTTTTGCCCTGATTCAATTGCGTTGAACCCAGCCCGTCCCCGGCCCTGCCGGGGTTTCATACCGACAGGACCTCACCATGATCCAATTTGAACCGAAGTTCATCACGTTCGACTGCTACGGCACGCTGACCCGCTTCCAGATGGCGGACCTGGCGCGCGAGATCTACGCGGACCGGCTGTCGCCGGTCGCGATGGAGGATTTCGTGCGCGCGTTCGCCGCCTATCGGCTCGACGAGGTGCTCGGGGCGTGGAAGCCGTACCGCGACGTCGTCGTCAACGCGATCCGGCGCACCTGTGCGCGCATCGGCACGCCGTTCGACGAAGCCGAGGCCGAGCGCTTCTATCATACGGTGCCGACGTGGGGCCCGCATCCGGACGTGCCGGCCGGCCTGTCGCGGCTCGCGCAGAAGTACAAGCTCGTGATCCTGTCGAACGCCATGGACGAGCAGATCATGAGCAACGTCGACAAGCTCGGCGCGCCGTTCCATGCGGTGTTCACCGCGCAGCAGGCGCAGTCGTACAAGCCGCGCATGCAGGGCTTCGAATACATGTTCGGCAAGCTCGGCTGCAAGCCCGAGGACGTGCTGCACGTGTCGTCGAGCCTGCGCTACGACCTGATGACGGCCGAGGATCTCGGCATCAAGCACAAGGCGTTCGTCAATCGCGGGCACGAGCCGGGCACGCCGTTCTACAACTATTACGAGGTGTCGGACATCGGTCACCTCGCGACGCAGCTCGGGCTGTAAGCGCCGCCGCCGCGCCGGCGGGCGGCTGCGCGCCCTGCGCGCGCGGCCGTGCCGGGCAGGCCTGTCGGCACGGCGAAGAGGGGCGCGACGGCCTTGCCGCTTTACGCGTCCGCTCACCGCACGAACCGAGGGTAATTACCGATACGGCGCCATTCAAGGCGGGGCCGTCCGAGCCGATATATGTACCGAACGGTTAATATCGCGAGGCCCCCCGCATGAAGTTGTCCACGAAACTGCTGATGCTCGTCGTCGCGGCGCTGCTCGGCGTTGCATTGCTCGCCGCGATGTCGCTGCACACGCTGCGCGACGCGCTGATCGACAGCCGGCGTGACGAGATCGTCATCCTGCTGACCAAAGCCGAGCATCTGGTCGACTCGTATCGCGCGATGCAGGCGAGCGGAACGCTCACCCGGGAGCAGGCCCAGCAGCAGGCCAAGGCCGCGTTGTCCGCGCTCAATGCGAATTCGAAGAGCTACTACTGGGTGACGACGTCCGACGGCGTCAACCTCGTGCATCCGAACGCGAAGTTCATCGGCACCCGCGCGAAGGGCAACCGCACGACCAGCGGCCTGACCGACAGCGAGGCGTACCGCGCCGGAATGGCCCAGGCGCATTTCGCGCTCGTCGACGTGCTGATCAAGCGCAGCCCGGACGCGGACGTGGAGCCGAAACTGCAGGGCGTGGTCGCCGTTCCGGACTGGGACTGGTGGATCGGCACCGGATTCTTCTACGACGACATCAACGCGGCGTTTGCGCGGCTCGCGCAGGTGCTCGGCGCCATCACGCTCGTCATCGCCGCGGCGCTCGCGGCGATCGCGTGGGGGGTGTTGCGCAGCGTCCGGCGGACGCTGGGCGGCGAGCCCGCGCAGGCGGCCGGGATCGCGGCCCGCATCGCCGCCGGCGAACTGGACGTGCAGTTCGATACGGCGCACGCCGCGCCGGGCAGCCTGCTCGTCGCGCTCGGCGACATGAAGGCGCGACTCACCGAAACCATCGCCGACATCCAGACCACGACCCGCTCGATCGCCGTCGGCACCGGCGAGATCGCGCAAGGCAACCTGGACCTGTCCCAGCGCACGGAGGAACAGGCCGCGTCGCTGCAGCAAACGGCCGCCAGCATGGAGCAGATCACGTCGACGGTCAAACAGAATGCCGACAATGCGCGTCAGGCGAACGCGCTCGTGACCCACGCGAAGGAGGCGACCGAACTCGGCGGCGCCGCCGTGCGGGAAGTCGTCGAAACGATGCGGCAGATTTCGGACGGATCGGTGCGGATCGCCGACATTACCGTCGTGATCGAGAGCATCGCGTTCCAGACCAACATTCTCGCGCTCAATGCCGCGGTCGAAGCCGCGCGGGCCGGCGAGGAAGGGCGCGGGTTCGCGGTCGTGGCCGCGGAGGTCCGCTCGCTCGCGCAACGCAGCGCGGCGGCCGCGAAAGACATCAAGGGATTGATCGAGGCGTCGGTCGAGCGGGTCGGCAGCGGCAGCCGGCTCGTCGAGACGGCCGGCGCGCGCATGACGGAGATCGTCCGGTCGATCGACCGGGTCGCCGACATCATGGGCGAGATTACCGCGGCATCCGCCGAGCAAAGCACCGGCATCGAACAGATCGGCCTGGCGGTCGCGCAGATGGACGAAGTGACCCAGCAGAATGCCGCGCTGGTGGAGCAGGCCGCCGCGGCCGCGTCCTCGCTGGATGAACAGGCGGCACGGTTGAGGGCCGCCGTGTCGGTGTTCAGGCTGACGGCTTGATTGCTCGACTGTCTGACTGTCTGACTCTGACTGCGTGACTGCGTGACTGCGTGACTGCGTGACTGCCCGACTGCCCGGCTGCCTGATTGCTCGACGTCTGACTGCCCGACCGCCTGACCGCCTGACCGCCCGACCGCTGACCGCTGACCGCTGACCGCCCGACCGCTGACCGCCGCGTGCGCACCCGCCGGCAACGCCATCACCTCGTTTTCCTGACGCCACGCCGGCAAGTGTTCGGCGTGGTGCTCACCAACCTGCCGGCTCCGACCGCGTCGCAGCGGGGAGTCGCGGCTTGACGGCCCGTCACGGGTTCGCGCCCGGCGTCGGATCATCCGGCCGCATCCCTGTTGTCCGCCCGTCGTCCGGCAAAGCCGCTTCGACGTCGCGGCAATCTCCTGACCTTTCATGCGCCGGGCGTCCTCGCGGCCGGCGCCCTCCGTCCGATGCGCGCGACGTTCCGGTCGCCCCGGGCCGCGAGCGCGCATTCCACACAAACATGCGGTTTGCGAGTGTCGAACGCGTTTCGGATGCCGCGCGGCCAATTTTGTCGGCGCAATCTGCCGCGCGTATCACTTTACGATTTCCTTCGTCGCGCCCGTATCGCGCAGTGGTCGCGACGCGGCATCGAGCCGATGGCGGTACGCGTGGTCACGCAGCAAATCATGCTGCGCGGGCGGTCCAAAACGGTCGAATCGTATCGTGCAGCCGCCCCGAATCGCGATAACCCGCATTTTGGCGATGCTTAAATGAACTCAATGCGCACGACGTCGCGCCCGCGACCAGCACACGGGCACGACGGAATTCTCGAACCACGCTGGACCCCAGGACCCACTTTCCACAGTCAGGAGCAGTTCGGATGAGCGACGATATCGACAACGGCAGCAAGGGCGGCTTCACGCGCCGCGACATGATGCGGGTCATGGCGGCGAGCGGCATGATGGCCGCCGGCGCCGGCGGGCTGCTGATGCAACCCGGGACTGCGTTTGCGGCACCCGCGCCCAAGCGCGGCGGCAAGATTCGGGTTGCGAACGAATCGGGCTCGACGGCCGATACGCTCGACCCGGCCAAGGGCTCGACGGGCGCCGACTACATTCGTTTCTTCATGTTCTACAGTGGCCTCACGCAGCTCGATGCGAGCCTGACGCCGCAGATGAATCTCGCCCAGTCGTTGCAGACGACCGACGCGAAGACGTGGATCATCAAGCTGCGCAAGGGCGTCACGTTCCACGACGGGAAACCGGTCACGCCGGCCGACGTGGTGTACTCGCTGATGCGCCACAAGAACGCGGCCACCGCGTCGAAGGTCAAGCCGCTCGCCGATCAGTTCGCCGACGCAAAGGCGAGCGGCCCGGACGAGGTCACGCTCGTACTCGCGAGCGCGAATGCCGATCTGCCGGTGATCCTCGCGACGCCGCAACTCGTGATCGTCAAGGACGGCACGACCGATTTCAGCACCGGCATCGGTTGCGGCCCGTACAAGCTGAAGTCGTTCAAGCCGGGCGTGTCGACCGTCGGCGTGCGCAACGACAGCTACTTCAAGCCGGGGATGCCGTACCTCGACGAGATCGAGCTGATCGGCATCAGCGACAGCGCCGCGCGCCTGAACGCGCTGCTGTCGGGCGACGTGCACCTGATCAACGCGATCGATCCGCGCTCGACGCAGCGGGTCGCGTCGACGCCGGGCTATGCGCTGCAGGAAACCAAGTCGGGGCTCTATACCGACCTGATCATGCGCAGCGACAACCCGATCGTCGCGAACCCCGATTTCGTCGAAGGGATGAAGTACCTGTTCAATCGCGAGCAGATCCGCTCGGCGGTGTTCCGCGGCTACGCGGTGATCGGCAACGACCAGCCGATCCCGCCGGGGCATCGCTACTTCAACGCGTCGCTGCCGCAGCGGCCGTACGATCCGGACAAGGCGAAGTTCCTGTTCCAGAAGGCGGGCGCGCTGGGCGCCGCGCTGCCGCCGATCTATGCGACCTCCGACGCGAACGGGTCGATCGAGATGGCCGTGCTGCTGCAGCAGGCCGGCCAGAAGATCGGGCTGAACCTGCAGGTGAACCGCGTGTCGGCGGACGGCTACTGGTCGAATCACTGGATGAAGCATCCGCTCGGCTTCGGCAACATCAACCCGCGTTCGAGCGCCGACGTGCTGTTCACGCAGTTCTTCAAGTCGGACGCGCCGTGGAACGAGTCGGGCTGGAAGAACCCGAAGTTCGACCAGCTGCTGCTCGCCGCGCGCTCGGAAACCGACGACGCGAAGCGCAAGCAGATGTACGGCGACATGCAGGTGCTCGTCGCGCAGCAGTGCAGGGTCGGCATCCCGGCCTTCATCAGCTTCCTCGACGGCTACGACAAGCGGCTCGCGGGCCTCGGCTCGATCCCGACCGGCGGGATGATGGGCTTCATGTTCGCCGAGCACGTGTGGTGGAACGCCTGACGCCTGCGCGTGCCGCCGCCGTGCGGCCGGTGCGGATTGCCGCGCCGGCCGCACGCGGCCTCTACGGGAGTGAAGTTTCATGAATCGAATCCTGCTTGGACTGATCGGCCGGCGCATCGCGGTCACCGCGCTGACGCTGCTGATCGTGTCCGCGATCATCTTCACGATCACGAACCTGCTGCCGGGCGATGCCGCGCAGGCCGCGCTCGGCCAGTCGGCGACGCCCGAGACGGTCGCCGCGCTGCGCCAGCAGTTCGGCCTCGACATGCCGGCCCACGTGCGCTATCTGAACTGGCTCACCGGGCTGCTGCACGGCGATTTCGGCCGTTCGCTGTCCGGCGACATGCCGGTGTCGGCGATGATCGGCGGGCGCCTGCCGAAGTCGCTCGCGCTCGCGGCGATCACGACCGCCGTGTCGGTGCCGATCGCGCTGCTGCTCGGCATCCTCGCGGCGGTCAAGCGCGAGTCGGTGGTCGACCGCGTGATCAGCCTCGGCACGCTGGCGCTCGTCGCGACGCCGGAGTTCCTGATCGCGACGGTCGCCGTGCTCGTGCTCGCCGTGAAGCTGCACTGGCTGTCCGCGCTGTCGTACAGCGGCCCGATCGAGAGCCTGCACGATTTCCTGCGCGCGTACGCGATGCCGGTGCTGACGCTGTGCGCGGTCGTGATCGCGCAGATGGCGCGGATGACGCGCGCCGCGGTGATCGAGCAGTTGAGCGCGTCGTATGTCGAGATGGCCGTGCTCAAGGGCGCGAGCCCCGCGCGCGTCGTGCTGCGCCATGCGCTGCCGAACGCGATCGGGCCGATCGCCAATGCGATCGCGCTGAGCCTGTCGTACCTGCTCGGCGGCGTGATCGTCGTCGAGACGATCTTCAACTATCCGGGCCTCGCGAGCCTGATGGTCGATGCGGTCGGCAATCGCGATTTCCCGCTGGTCCAGGCCTGCACGCTGATCTTCTGCGTCGCCTACCTGACGCTCGTGCTGTTCGCCGACCTCTGCTCGATCGTGTCGAACCCGAGATTGCGGACCTGAGCGTCCCGCCCACCTTCCGAGATGCCGACCATGCACCCGACCGAACCCGTTCATCGCAGCACCGCGCTGCCGCCGTCAGGCGAACCGCGCTCGCCGTCGGGAGGCGCGACGCCGCCCGCCGCGCCGTCCCCCGACCAGCCGCGCAAGCGCCGCGCCGCGCGCATCAGACTGACGACCGGCGGCCGCATCGGCCTGTCGATGGTCGGCCTGATGCTGTTCATCGCGGTGTTCGCGCCGCTGCTCGCGCCGCACGACGTCGGCGCGATCGTCACGCCGGACGTGTTCGCGCCGTTCAGCGCGAAGCTGCCGTTCGGCGCCGACTTCCTCGGCCGCGACATGCTGAGCCGGATCCTGTACGGCACGCGGCTGACCGTGCTGCTCGCGCTCGCGGCCGTGCTGCTCGCCGCGCTGACCGGCACGACGCTCGGGCTGCTCGCGACCGTGTCGGGCCGCGCGGTCGACGAGACGATGAGCCGGCTGCTCGATGCGCTCACGTCGATTCCTTCGAAGATGTTCGCGCTGATGTTCGTCGCGGCCTTCGGCTCGTCGCTGCCGCTGCTGGTCCTCACCGCCGCGGTCAGCTACATGCCGGGCTCGTACCGGATCGCGCGCGCGCTGGCGGTCAACATCAGCACGCTCGAATTCGTGCAGGTGGCGCGGGCGCGCGGCGAGAGCGCGCTGTACATCGCGTGCGTCGAGATGCTGCCGAACATGATCCATCCGATGCTCGCCGATACCGGGCTGCGCTTCACGTTCGTCGTGCTGCTGCTGAGCGGCCTGAGCTTTCTCGGGCTCGGCGTGCAGCCGCCGTACGCGGACCTCGGCTCGCTCGTGCGCGAGAACATCGCGAGCCTCGGCGACGGCTCGGCCGTCGCGATCATGCCTGCGGTCGCGATCGCGATCCTGACGGTGGGCGTCAACCTGTTGATCGACGGCCTGCCGCATCGCGGCCGCCGCAAGGGCGCGGCCGCGGCCGCGGGAGAACACTGATGCGAGATGAATCGACTCCGCTCGTCGAGGTGCGCGGGCTGCGCGTGGTCGGCGGCCGGCCGGGCGGCGAGGAAACGACGATCGTCCACGGCGTCGACTTCGAGATCGGGCGCGGCGAGGTGCTCGCGCTGATCGGCGAATCGGGCTCCGGCAAGACGACGATCGCGCTGTCGCTGATGGGCCATGCGCGCACCGGCTGCCGGATCGCCGGCGGCTCGGTGAAGATCGGCGGCACGGACGTCTGCACGCTGTCCGCGCAAGGCCTGACCGCGCTGCGCGGTCGGAAGGTCGCGTACATCGCACAGAGCGCGGCCGCCGCGTTCAATCCGTCGCGCACGATTCTCGACCAGGTGATCGAGAGCGCGCTGATCCACAAGACGATGACGAAGCGCGACGCGCAGGCGAAGGCGGTCGAACTGTTCCGCGCACTCGCGCTGCCGGAGCCCGAGACGATCGGCAAGCGTTATCCGCACCAGGTGTCGGGCGGCCAGTTGCAGCGGCTGATGGCCGCGATGGCGCTGATCACCGATCCGGAGCTCGTGATCCTCGACGAGCCGACCACCGCGCTCGACGTGACCACGCAGATCGACGTGCTGCAGGCGTTCAAGAGCGTGATCCGGCGCTGCGGGATGAGCGCGGTGTACGTGTCGCACGATCTGGCGGTGGTCGCGCAGATGGCCGACCGGATCGTCGTGCTGAGCGACGGCGTGATCCGCGAAGCGGGCGCGACCGAGCAGATCCTGCATGCGCCGGCGCACCCGTACACGCAGAGCCTGATCGCGGCCGTCACGCCGAACGATGCGCAACGCGACGAGAAACCGGCGCCGGCCGAACCGGCGCCGCTGCTCGACGTGCGCGGTGCGGTCGCCGGTTACGGCGGCCGGACGGCAAAGGGCTGGCCCGCGAAGCTGATCCTGCACGAAGTCGACCTGCGCATCGGGCGCGGGCAGACGGTCGGCGTGATCGGCGAATCGGGCTCGGGCAAGACGACGCTCGCCAAGGTGATCGCGGGCCTGGTCCCGGCGGCGGCCGGGAAGATTCTGCTCGACGGCGAGCCGCTCGCGCTCGATATCGCCAAGCGCACGAAGGAGCAGCACCGCCGCGTGCAGATCGTGTTCCAGAACGCCGATACCGCGCTCAACCCGGTGCATACCGTCGAGCGCACGCTCGCGCGGCCGCTCGCGTTTTACCACGGGATCAAGGGCGCGCGTGCGCGGCAGCGCGTCGCCGAGCTGCTCGAACTCGTGCGGCTGCCGCCCGCGGTGGCCTCGCGGCGTACCGGCGAGCTGTCCGGCGGGCAGAAGCAGCGCGTGAACCTCGCGCGCGCGCTCGCGGCCGAGCCCGACCTGATCCTGTGCGACGAAGTCACGTCGGCACTCGATACGGTCGTCGGTGCCGCGATCATGGATCTGCTGCGCGACCTGCAGGCGAAGCTCGGCGTGTCGTACGTGTTCATCACGCACGACATCGCGAAGGTGCGCGCGATCAGCGACGACATCGTCGTGCTGTACGCGGGCCGCCGTGTCGAAACCGGTAGCCGCGACGCGCTGTGCGCGCCGCCTTATCACCCGTATTCGCATCTGCTGGTGTCGTCCGCGCCGGAGCTGCGCGCGGGCTGGCTCGACGATGCGGCCGAGCGTTGCCACCGGCCGCTGGTGCCGATCGGCGAGCGCGAGAACGAGGCCGAGCTGTGTCCGTTCCTGTCGCGCTGCGCGATGCGCGTGGACGGCGTCTGCAACCGGACGGCGCCGGCGCTGCGCACGCTCGGCAACGGCGCGCAGGTGCTGTGCCATCGCAGCGAGGAAGACCTCGCGCGCTTCCAGGCGGAACCGGCGCCGGAGGGTGCCGCGCCCGAGCAGCCGGTGCAGCTGTAGCGCGCGACACGCCGGAAGTTTGCCGCGCGCGACGTGGCAAGTGAAGCGGCGAACGGCGCACCGCATAGTCTGCTGCGGCGGTCGCGCAAAACGGCGCTTTGTGCGCGTGCCGCGCGCGAATACGCGGCAACTGCGGTTTTTGATGGTGATTAAATGATTTCCCATGAACGGCCGCCGATCGTCGTCGCCGACATGCTCGAGAAGAATCCGATGAAATTCGAATCGTACTGGCTGGATACCCGCCCCGCGTTTCGCGCCGGCTGCGAAGGGCCCGTCGAAGGGCGCGCCGACGTGGTCGTGATCGGCGGCGGCTTCACCGGCCTGTCGGCGGCGCTGGCGCTCGCGCAGCGCGGCGTATCGGTGGTCGTGCTCGAAGCCGCGCAGGTTGCGGGCGAAGCGTCCGGCCGCAACGGCGGCCAGTGCAATACGGGCGTCGCACAGGATTACGCGTCGCTGGCCGCGCGCATCGGCGCGGAGCCGGCGAAGCAGTTCTATCGCGCGTACGAAAGCGCGGTGAAGAGCGTCGAGACGATCGTCGTCGAGCACGCGATCGACTGCGATTTCCGGCGGGCGGGCAAGCTGAAGCTCGCCGCGAAGCCGCAGCATTTCGCGGGGCTCGAAAAGACCTTCGACGCGTTGCGCCGCGATGTCGATCCGGACATCGAACTGATCGAGCCAGCGCGGATTCGCGACGAAGTCGCTTCCGACGGTTTCTACGGCGGACTCCTGCAGCGCAACGGCGCGCAGATGCACATGGGCAAGTTCGGCGTCGGGCTTGCGCAGGCAGCCGTGCGCGCCGGCGCACGCGTGTACGAGCATGCGGCCGTCACGCAGCTCGAGCGGCTCGACGGCGAGCGCCACGCGATCACCTGCACGCGCGGCAGGATCGTCGCCGATCGCGTGCTGGTCGCGACCGGCGCATCGCAGCACGGCCCGTTCGGCTGGTTCCGGCGGCGCATCGCGCCGGTCGGCAGCTTCATCGTCGTGACCGAGCCGCTGCCCGACGCACAGTTGAACCGGCTGTTCCCGCAGCGCCGCGCCTACGTGACGTCGCGCCAGATCGGCAATTACTTCCGCGTGACGCCCGACAACCGGCTGCTGTTCGGCGGCCGCGCGCGCTTCGCGATGTCGAGCCCGCGCTCCGACGCGAAAAGCGGCGACATCCTGCGCGCCGGCATGGCCGGGTATTTCCCGGAACTGGCCAAGGTGCGGCTCGATTACTGCTGGGGCGGGCTGGTGGACATCACCGCCGACCGGCTGCCGCGCGCGGGCCAGCACGACGGGCTCTATTACTCGATGGGCTACAGCGGCCACGGCGTGCAGATGTCGGTGCACATGGGCCGCGTGATGGCCGACGTGCTGTACGGCGCCGCCGCGTCGAATCCGTGGCGCGACCTCGAATGGCCGGCGATGCCCGGCCATTTCGGGCACGCGTGGTTTCTGCCGATCGTCGGCGCGTATTACCGGATCCAGGATTTCCTGCACTGAAGCGACTGCCCCCGGAGGATTGGATATGACCGCACGATTCGTTTGCCCGCTCGCCGCCGGCAACGGCCGCCGCGACGGGACCGGCGGGGACACGATGGCCGGGCCGGGCGCGCCCGGCGCCGCGCCGCGCGCTGACGCGCAGGCGGCCGCATGAGGACGGCGAGCATGGTCACTCCGTTCCACGACGCGGACGAAGGCGCGACGCCTCGCGCACCGCGTGTTCCGCAGCCCGTATCGCCGGCGATCGGCGACGTGCTGCGCACGATCGATGCGTCGTTCGAGCAGCCGCTGAACCTCGACACGCTCGCGGCGGTGGCCGGATTGAGCGTGTCGCGTTTCACCGCACGCTTTCGCGGCGAAGTCGGGTTGTCGCCGCACCGGTATCTGTGCCTCGTGCGCGTGCGGCGTGCGCAGGACTTGCTGCGCGCCGGCCTCGCGCCTTCGGTCGTCGCGACCGAGGTCGGCTTCTTCGATCAGAGCCACCTGTGCCGGCATTTCCGGCGGGTACTCGGGATCACGCCGCGCGATTACGTGGTCGCGCGGCCGGGCACGCCTGCGCGACCGTCTTCGATGCGCCCGCACACCGAGCGCCGCGCAGCGTCGTGTCACGCCGCGTAGGCGCAACGGCGACGGGCACGCCTGACGGATGGCCGGCGAGCGCGCCGGCGAACGACCATTTCCGATATCGCGCGACGGTTTTCAACCCGGCCGCCGCGCACTGCACAGGAGCAGAAATGACCGCAGCTTTCGTGTTGCACCGTGCCGACGGCGCACCTTCGTCAACCGCGTTTCGCCAGCAGGCGTTCGGCGCGAACGATCCGTTCGCGCGCCATCGGGAGATCGCCTGGGAAGGGCCCGACGCGATGGCCGCCGGACGTATCGCCTTCGCCGGCGAACTCGACGTGGCGAGCTTTCCGCACATCGAAACCATCGCGATCATCGAAGGCGAGCTGACGCTCGAAGCGGCCGGCGCCGCACCGCTCGTGCTGGGCCCGGGAGAAGGGGCCGTGATCGGCGGCGGCACGGCGCTGCGCGTCACCGCGGCATCGCGCGTGCTGTTCACGTTCTGCGCGGCCGCGTGCGCGACACCGACGAAGCGCGGCGTGTTCGCGCTGCGCGCCGACGCCGACTTCAAGCCGTCCGCGACGCTGCCGCCGGAGGTCCTGCTCGGCCCCGCGCCGCAATGCCGCAGCGACAACGTGTTCGTCGACGACGGCGCCGCGTACTGCGCGGGCACGTGGGATTCGACGCCGTATCACCGGATCGTTCGCCCGCATCGCGTGAACGAGTTCATGCTCCTGCTGGCCGGCAGCGTCCGGTTCGCGGCGCCCGACGGCAGCGTGCTGTCGCTCGGCGCCGGCGACGCGCTGTTCGTGCCGCGCGGCGCGTCGATCGGGTGGGAAAGCAGCGAGCGCGTGGCGAAATTCTACGTCGTGCAGAACGTCCACGTATCTACCGAACGAGACTGACCATGTCCCCTCCGCTGCGCCTTATCGAAACCTCGCCCACGCTGCCGGCCTCGGCCGACGTCGTCGTGATCGGCGGCGGCATCATCGGCGTCTTTACCGCGTACTACCTCGCCCGGCGCGGCATGTCGGTCGCGCTGGTCGAGAAGGGCCGCATCGGCGCCGAGCAGTCGAGCCGCAACTGGGGCTGGTGCCGGCAGCAGAACCGCGACGCGCGCGAATTGCCGATGGCGAGCAAGAGCATCGACCTGTGGGAACGATTCGCCGCCGAATCCGGCGAAGACACGGGCTTTCATCGCTGCGGGCTGCTGTATCTGAGCAATGACGAGGCCGAGCTGTCCCGCTGGGCCAGCTGGGGCGACTTCGCGAAGACCGCGGGCGTGACGACGTACATGCTCGACAGCAAGCAGGCCGGCGAGCGCGGGCGCGTGACGGGCCGGCAGTGGAAGGGCGGCGTGTTCTCGCCGACCGACGGCACGGCCGACCCGGGCAAGGCCGCGCCGGCCGTGGCGGCAGCACTGATGAAGCTGGGCGGCAGCGTCCACCAGCACTGTGCTGCGCGCGGGATCGAACTCGAGGGCGGGCGCGTCGGCGGCGTGGTCACCGAGGCCGGCGTCATCAGGACGAAGACGGTCGTGCTCGCCGGCGGCGCGTGGGCGTCGTCGTTCTGCCGCCAGCTCGGCATCCGCTTTCCGCAGGCGTCGATCCGTCAGTCGATCCTGAGCGTGTCGCCCGTCGAACAGCGCTTGCCGGATGCGCTGTACACCTCCGGCGTGTCCGTCACGCGCCGCGACGACGGACGCTACGCACTCGCCATCAGCGGCCGCGCGCGCGTGGACGTGACGCCGCAGTTCCTGCGGTTCGCCCCGCAGTTCGTGCCGATGTTCGCGAAGCGCTGGCGCAATCTGCTGCCGGGCGGCCTCGAGGGCATGCGCGGCGGCCACGAAACGCTCAAGCGGTGGCGGCTCGATGCGCCGACCCCGATGGAGGCGGTGCGCATCCTCGATCCGAAGCCCGACATGCCGACCGTCACCGAAACCTATCGTCGTGCCGTCGAACTGCTGCCCGAACTGCGCGAAGCCACGATCACGCACGCATGGGCCGGGTACGTCGACAGCACGCCGGACGGCGTCCCGGGTATCGGCGAAGTGCCGGGCGTGCCGGGATTGATCCTGGCGGCGGGCTTTTCCGGACACGGTTTCGGCATCGGCCCCGGCGCCGGTCACCTGATCGCGGATCTCGCCACCGGGGCGCCGCCGATCGTGGACCCGGTACCGTATCAGCCGGGCCGGTTCGCCGATTCCGCCTGGGGCAAGGTTGCCGATTTCTAGTGTGAGGCCGTCTCGCGGACGACGGTGGCGGCCTCCGGGCTTCCGCCGTTCGCCGGCGCATGGTATCGATTCAAGGACACCCCGCAATGCATTCACCCATCGATTCACCGGTTCGTCACCTGATGGAAGCCGGCAGGCTGGAGCGCTTCTTCATCGACGGCGACTGGGTCTTGCCTGACGGCGGCGACCGGTTCGCGGTCGTCAGCCCGTCCACCGAAGACACGCTGTGCGAGATCCCGCTCGGCAATGCACGCGACGCCGACCGCGCGGTGCAGGCCGCGCGCAACGCTTTCGAGCGCTGGGCCGCGACTTCGCCGCAGCAACGCGCCGCACTGCTCGACCGCGTTCACGCGTTGATGCTGGAGCGTGCCGAACGGTTCGCGCTCGCGCTCGCGATGGAAATGGGCGCGCCGATCAATTACGCGCGCGGCGCCCATGTGCCGCTCGCGGCCGAACATATCCGGGTCGCGCGCGACAATCTGGCCAGTTATCCGTTCCAAACACTGCGCGGGACGACCGCGATCGTGCGCGAGCCGATCGGCGTCTGCGCGCTGATCACACCGTGGAACTGGCCGATCTATCAAATCACGGCGAAGGTCGGCCCGGCGCTCGCGGCAGGCTGCACGGTGGTGTTGAAACCCAGCGAGCTGTCGCCGCTCAGCGCGTTGCTGTTTGCCGAAGTGATCGCCGATGCGGGCGTGCCCGCCGGCGTGTTCAACCTGGTGAGCGGCAGCGGAACCGAAGTGGGCGCGGCGCTCGCGTCGCACCCGGAGGTCGACATGGTATCGATCACCGGCTCGACGCGTGCCGGCGTGCTGGTCGCGCAGGCCGCGGCGCCGACCGTCAAGCGCGTCGCGCAGGAACTTGGCGGCAAGTCGCCGAACATCGTATTGCCCGATGCGGACCTGTCGCGCGCCATCGCGCCGGGCGTCGCCGCCGCGTTCCGCAACATGGGCCAGTCGTGCAGCGCGCCGACCCGGATGATCGTGCCGCGCAGCGTGCTGGGCCGCGTCGAGGCGCTGGCCGTCGCGGCAACGCAGCAGCTGGTCGTCGGCGATCCGTTCGCCGACACGACGACGCATGGTCCGCTGGCCAATCGCGCGCAGTTCGGCCGGGTCGCGCAGATGATCGACGCGGGCCTCGACGAACGGGCGAAACTGATCGCCGGCGGCCCCGGGCGGCCGGCGGGATTCGACCGCGGCTTTTATGCGCAGCCAACCGTGTTTTCCGACGTCCACACCGACATGACGATCGCGCAGCAGGAGATCTTCGGTCCGGTCCTCGCGATCCTGCCTTACGATACCGTCGACGAGGCCGTCGCCATCGCGAACGACACGGTCTATGGGCTCGGCGCACATGTGCAGGGCACCGACAAGGAACGCGTGCGCGCGGTGGCCGCGCGCCTGCGCTCGGGTCAGGTCCATCTGAACTACCCGGCATGGGATCCTCAGGCGCCGTTCGGCGGGTACAAGCAGTCGGGCAACGGCCGCGAGTACGGGATCGAAGGGATGGAGGAGTACATGGAGGTCAAGTCGATCGTGGGTTTTGGCGATTGACGCAGCCGCAGCGCGCGAGCGCGGCCGCAGTACAGAATGGAAGCCGTCTACTTTCCGAAGGTGCCGACATTGGATAACCCCGACCTCCCCGAGATGTCCCTGAAAGCCCATTGCGCACACTGGGCGACCTTGCGTCGCGACCTGCATGCGCATCCCGAGTTGCGGTTCGAGGAATACAGGACGGCCGACGTCGTCGCCCGC
Source organism: Burkholderia sp. Bp8984 (assembly GCF_003853755.1). Taxonomy (NCBI): domain Bacteria; kingdom Pseudomonadati; phylum Pseudomonadota; class Betaproteobacteria; order Burkholderiales; family Burkholderiaceae; genus Burkholderia; species Burkholderia sp. Bp8984. Next base: position 37,095 of record NZ_QTQN01000012.1, on the reverse strand, counting down.
GAGCTTGAAGATCTCGGCTATGCGGTGTCGCGCGGGCTGGGCGGCACGGGCGTCGTCGCGAGCCTGCCGGGTGCGGACCCGGGCCGCGGAATCGTGCTCCGCGCGGACCTGGATGCGTTGCCGATCCAGGAGGCCAACGACTTCGCGCACGCATCGGGCGCGCAAGGCGTCATGCATGCGTGCGGGCATGACGGGCATACCGTCATGCTGCTCGGCGCCGCGCGCATCCTGAAAGACCTGCCGCAGTTGCCGGGCACCGTGCATTTCGTGTTTCAGCCCGGGGAAGAGGGCGGCGCGGGCGCGCGCAAGATGATCGACGACGGGCTGTTCGAGCAATGTCCGACGGAAGCCGTGTTCGGCATGCACAACTGGCCCGGTTTGCCGGCCGGGCAGTTCGGGTTGCGCACCGGCGCCATCATGGCGGCCGGATGCCGCTTCAGGATCACGGTGACGGGCAAGGGCGCGCATGCGGCGCAGCCGCACCTGGGCATCGACCCCGTGCCGCTCGCCTGTTCGATGGTGCTGCAGTGTCAGACCATTGCAGCGCGGCACAAGGATCCGGTGGACCCAGCCGTCATTTCCGTCTGCATGTTCCATGCGGGCACGACGGACAACGTCATTCCGGACAGCGCCGAGTTGCGCGGGACGATCCGCACGCTGTCGTCGGCACTGCAGCAACAGTTGCAGCGCGACGTCCGGCTCGTGTGCGAAGGGCTGGCCGCGGCTTATGGTGCGCACGTCGACATCGAGTTCTTTCAGTACTATCCGGCGACGGTCAACACGCCGGCCGAGACCGCACTCTGCGAAGCGGTGATTCGCGACACGTTCGGCGACGAACGCCTTCACCCCGACGTGCCGCCGAACATGACGTCCGAAGACTTCGGCTTCATGCTGGAGGAGCGCCCGGGCGCGTACGTGCTGATCGGCAATGCGCCGGCGGGAGCGGCCGCGCCGGCGCTGCATCACCCGACGTACGATTTCAACGACGACATCATTCCGGCTGGCGTTCGCTACTGGGTCGCCCTGGCACAGCGTTACTTCACGCGATCGTCGTGAGTGCGTGCCGCAACGGCGGGCGACGTCGGATCCAATCCGGCTGAAACCGCGCGATTCGCAGGCGCTCGTACCGCGGAGACTCGAATATCGTCGGTCCGAGGTTGCCCGCGAAACGCGCGAGACAGGCGCTTTCGTGCATGCCGACCGCGCGCGCCGGTTGCTCGACCTTCGGCAGGTCGTTCAGCGAACGCGGTGGACGGCGAATCGCCGTGCGCACGAACCAGGACTGAAATGGTCCGAAGCGATCAGGCAAGTCCGTGCGCAAGCAACGAGCGTGTCAAGCCGGGGAGGTCTCCGCAGTTTCCGGTGGCCCGTCTTCACTATTCACGATACTCGTGTTCGTGCATGTGTTCATGCTCGTGCTCGTGTTCGCGCCACGGATCACGTTCACGTGGATGACGATGCATCCACGCCTCGTGCTCCCAGTAACGATGGCCGTCCCAGTAGCGGTCGCCGTGCATGCCAATCGTGACCGACACACCCGGCGCCGGGGCGGGCTCCTCGTACCTCGGTGGCGGTACGACGTAGGTTTGCGCGAAGGCCGTGCCGGCCGCGACGAGCGCGCCGCCTGCCACGAGTGTCGCCAGAATTCGGCGGTTTGCAATGGTCATGGGCTTCATAGCGCTGTCCTCCATTCAATACCCGAGAACGCGCACGTTTCGTTCCCATACGGAGCGGCGGCGCTTCGTTGCCATTTCAACCACGCCCCCGCGTTGCTTCGTAGCCAGCACCGATCCGGTGGCCGCACGCACGACGTCATCGTCGCTGCGGATTTGACATGCAATCGCTTCGAGGCACAGTGCGACGCTTAAGGGGAAGGAGTGCAGAGCATGATGATGCGAAGCGTACGCACACGCGGACAAGGTATACGGCGCACTCGTCATTTCGGTTGCGATCCGACAAAGGAACACTTACATCGGATTGAAACGAAATGGAGGGAAACGGGGAAAAGTCTGACCACGGGGAATCGAATTTGCGATCGAGGGGCGTGAAAATCCCCCGTTCCTGCCATGCCGATGTCGGGTCGAATTCGCTTCGATCCGAAGGGCCGGCCCCTGCGCGGCCTTGCGAGAAGACGTGCGCACTTGTCGGCATCACGGTTCTCCGCACCAGGCCGCCGGCGCAGAGGCGGCGAATCATAGCATCGAGGAAGGACGCGCGAGGTCGTCGTTCTCCCGCTCACTCATCCATATGCAGACGGCATAGGTGTTGCTCATTGCGCTGGCGGTGTCCGCCGCCGTGAACGCAAGCATGGCGTCACGATGGACTGATGCGCGTCCGTAACCGGCTATCTCGTGCTCATGTCAATTCAATGGATACGTCCGCCGAACAGACCGAGCAGCCCGATGATGATCAGGTAGAGCGCAACGATGTAATTCAGCAGGCGCGGTACCACGAGGATGAGAATGCCGGCGATCAGCGAAACCAGCGGGCCGGCGCTAGTGACGATATTCATGCTTCCTCCGCAAGATTGGCAACGAGTGGCCACAGCCTGCCTTGCCTCCGCCACCCGCTTCCGACGCGCGAGCCTGGCGAGCGTCCGGCCTTCGACCGTCAACTCGCTGGCCACAAGCGCGAACGCTTCAGCCGACGCAAGCGCCGTGCCTGCACCGACGTTTCCATCGCGATTCGCTCAGCGTGCCGGACGGGCATTCGCAGTTCCCGCATCCGTCAGTTTCAAGGAGCAACTCATGAACAAAGATCAGGTAAAGGGCCGCCTCAGGGAAGCAAAGGGCAAACTGAAGGAGCTGGTTGGCAAGGTCGTGGGAAATCCAACGGACAGATTGACGGGCAAGGCCGAACAGATCGTCGGCAAGACACAGGCATCATTCGGCGATGCGAAGGAGCGACTCAAGAAGCGGCAATAGAGCCTGACGTGGGAGACATCGAACTGGAAGCCATAGGCACTGGCTTCGCTCAATGCAGGTCAGGCGGTAAGTAATGAACCCCGAATTGCTCCGCCAGTTGGGCGAGCCGCCGATCGCGCGTCCAGAGCCACGTGCTCGGGGTCAACAGCACCGACGCCAGCAGCGTGCAATCCACTGCGCCGCATCCGCGCCCATACAGCCGTTCCCGCTCGATCCAGTCCGCTACTTCGGCTGGCGTCGCGAGCCGCGTTTGGCGCAATAACGCGAGATCTCCCAGCGTTCGGGCCCGCGGTTCGGGGGGCGTCCCGCACGTCAGCTCGAGTATCACCAATGGATGCGTCAAGACGTCATCGACACGCAGCAGCTGGACAAGCGCTGGTAGCGGTCGCCGGAAATGCTCGACCCAGACCGATGTGTCGATCAGAACGCTCATCGGGTAGCCGCCTCCGGGTTACGGCGTGGCACATCCGGCATGTCCGGGGCGCGACCGCCAAGCGCGGCTAGGCGTTGTCCAGCCTGGACACGCACGAACGTTTCGAGTGCAGCCCGGAACAGGTCGGCCGGCGACGTGCCCGGCTCGGCGAGTTCGAGTGCGCGCGCATAGAGCGCGTCGTCGACGGTAACAGTAGTACGCATGATGCATCCTTTGATGCCTTTATGCATCAATTCTAGCATCAATTCGGCAGCGGTCCAGTCGTTGATAAAAACGCCATGCCAGAATTTTTCACTTTCAACCGCGGCAGTTTTGTGGGCCCGGGCCCGGGTCAGTCCGCCGAAAACTCGCTCACACGACGGCAGTGTTTACCGGGAACCGCTCATGGGAGCGAACTCACCGACCTCCGTTCAAGCAACGCTGAATACGCGATATCGAAAGCTCGAATACTTGGTTGGGCACGCAAGGATGCTTCGCTAGTATCCAACGCTCCCATGCGAGCAGGAACCGGAAGGTTCCCGGTTGCGCCGCCCGTTGCGGCATTTCGCGACTTTCCAACGGCTGACATGTCTCCCCACTTGAATCCCGACGGCACGGCCGGCGACGTCACGCGCCGGCTGGCCGCAGCGATCGCGTGCGCCGAGCCCGCGCGCAATCCGCCCGCCATCGCTGCCGCGCGGCGCGGCCTGCTCGACTTCCTTGCCGCCGCGTTCGCCGGCGCTCGCGACAACGGTTACCGCAAGCTGCTGGCGGCGTGCGGTCGGGATTCGGCCGGCGCCGCAGCGGTGATCGGCAGCGCGATACCGGCGTCGCCGCAACATGCCGCGCTGCTCAACGGCTATGCAGGCCATGCGCTCGATTACGACGACGTGCACAGCAGCGTGCGCGGCCATCCCGGCACCGTGCTGCTGCCGGCGTTGCTCGCGCTCGCGCAGGTGCGCGCACGCAGCGCGCTCGAACTGCTCGACGCCTACGTCGTCGGCGTCGAGACGATGGCGCGGGTCGGTCTCGCGCTCGGCAGCCGCCACTACGAACTCGGTTTCCACAACACCGCGACGCTCGGCACGCTCGGCGCGGCCGCCGCCGCGGCGCGTCTGGTCGGGCTCGATGCGGCGGCCACCGAAAACGCGCTCGGCATCGCCGCGACGCAATCGGCCGGGCTGCGCCTGCAGTTCGGCAGCGAGATCAAGCCGTTGCACGCGGGCCTTGCCGCGCGCGCCGGGCTGTTCGCCGTGGCGCTCGCCGAGGCCGGATTGACCGGCGCACCGGGCGCACTCGACGGCCCGGAAGGATTCTTCGCCGTGTTCGGCGGCGGCGCGTCGCAGCCGGCGCGCGTGCTGGCCGACTGGGGCGCGCCGTGGCAGATCGTGTCGCCCGGCCTGTACTTCAAGCCGTGGCCGTGCTGCACGGCAACCCATTACGCCGTGCAGGCCGCGCTCGATCTGCGCGAGCGCCACCGCATCGCGCCGGCGGACATCGAGGGCATCGTGATCACGTTCCCGCCGGGCGGCGACACGCCGCTGTCGGACCGACTGCCGGCCACCGGCCTCGAAGCGCGCTTCAGCGTGGAATACGCGGTGGCCGCCGCACTGACGGACGGGCCGCCCGGCGTCGCGACGTTCGCCGACGTGCCCGTGCGCGACGACCTGATCGCGCTCGCCGCACGCGTGACGCGGCGCCACGATGCCGCGGCGCCGCGCGCGTCGACCGATCCCGCGACGCGCTTCTCGGTCGTCGAGATTGCGCTGCGCAACGGCGACACGCTGCGGCAACGCACCGAACGCCTCGTCGGTGCCGACGACCTTGCCGCGAAGTTCGCGGACGCGACCGCCCACGATCCCGCACTCGCGTTCGTCCCGGAACTGATCGATACGATGCGAAGCACGGCCGATCTTGCCCGACTTTTCCACACCTTTACGTCGCTTCAATCATGAGCACCGAACGCAGCACACCTTCCCGCCGCCAGATGCGCCTCGGGTTGTTCCTCCAGGGCGCAGGACACCACGTCGCCGGCTGGCGCCATCCCGATGCCGAATCCGGCAGCGAGAACTTCGATCTGCTGCGCCGCGTCGTGCAGACCGCCGAGCGCGCGAAGTTCGACATGGTCTTCCTGGCCGACGGCTTGACGAGCGGCCCCGACGCGCATCCGTCGATGGCGATGCGCTTCGAGCCGCTGAGCCTGCTGTCGGCGCTCGCGATGCATACGCGGCACATCGGCCTTGCGGCGACCGCGTCCACGACGTACAGCGAGCCTTACCATATCGCGCGCGTGTTCGCATCGCTCGACCACCTGAGCGGCGGCCGCGCGGCATGGAACGTCGTGACGACTTCGTATGACCGCACCGCCGCGAATTTCACGCGCGGCAATCATCCGGATCACGCGCAGCGCTACGAGATGGCCGGCGAATTCGTCGATGTCGTGAAGGGGCTGTGGGACAGCTGGGACGACGACGCGCTCGTCAGGGACAAGGCGCGCGGCGTGTATTTCGACCCGGCGAAGGTGCACACGCTCGATCACGCCGGGCGCTTCTTCAACGTGAAGGGGCCGCTCAACGCGTCGCGCCCGCCGCAGGGCCATCCGGTCGTGATTCAGGCCGGCTCGTCGGGCCCCGGCCAGGAGCTTGCCGCGCGCACCGCGGAAGTCGTGTTCACCGCGCAGCAGACGCTCGAGGAAGCGCAGGCCTTCTATCGCGACCTGAAGGGGCGGCTCGCGGCATACGGCCGTGCCGAGGACGCGCTTGCCGTGATGCCGGGCGTATTTCCGGTGATCGGCCGCACCGAGCAGGAGGCCAAGGACAAGTATGCGCAGCTCCAGCAATGGACGGATACGTCGGGCGCGCTGACGCTGCTGTCCGACCGTCTCGGCCACGACGTGTCGAAGTATCCGCTCGACGGCCCGCTGCCCGACCTGCCCGAATCCGATCAGCTGAAGAGCCGCGCGAAGCTGCTCACCGATCTCGCGCGCCGCGAGAACCTCACGCTGCGCGAACTCTACTATCTCGTCGCCGGCGCGCGCGGGCACCGGATCGTGTGGGGCACGCCGACGCAGGTCGCCGACGCGCTCGAGGAATGGTTCGACGGCGGCGCCGCGGACGGCTTCAACATCATGCCGCCGTATTTCCCGGGCGGACTCGACGATTTCGTCGCGCATGTCGTGCCGGAACTGCAACGGCGCGGCCTGTTCCGCACCGAATACGAGGGCACGACGCTGCGCGACCATCTCGGGCTCGCGCGCCCGCCGAGCCGCTACGCAGCGCGTTGAGTCAGACCGCGAAGCGCGTCAGGTCGAGTGCGACCGGCGCGCTGTCGCGGCTTGCGTGCGGGCTGCCGGCCGGGCCGAGCGCATGCGCGAGGAAGGCCCGCGTGCGCGGGCTTTGCGGCGCGCGGAACAGCTGCGTGGCCGACCCGTGCTCGACGATCACGCCCGCCTCGGTGAAATAGACGACGTCGCTGATTTCCTCGGCGAAGCGCATCTCGTGCGTGACGAGCACGCAGGTCATGCCGTCGCGCACGAGATCGCGAATCACCGACAGCACGTCGCCGACGGTTTCCGGATCGAGCGCGGACGTCACTTCGTCGAACAGGATCAGGTCGGGCTGCATCGCGAGCGCGCGGGCGATCGCGACGCGCTGCTGCTGGCCGCCCGACAGCTCGCCGGGGTAGGCGTGCGCCTTGTCCGCGAGACGCACGCGTTCGAGCAGCGCGTGTGCGGTGCGCACCGCATCGTTGCGATCGCGGCCGAGAATCCGGACCGGGGCGACGACGAGGTTGTCGAGCACGCTCAGGTGCGGAAACAGGTTGTATTGCTGGAACACGAAGCCGACCCGCTTGCGCAGTGCGATTTCGTCGCGCTCCGATGCGAGCAGGTCGACGCGCGTGCCATCGACCTCGATCAGGCCGCGCTGCGGCCGCAACAGCCCGGTGATGCAACGCAGGATCGTCGATTTGCCGGAGCCGGACGGGCCGATGATGGACACGGCCTGGCCGCGGTGCACGTCGAGATCGATGCCGCGCAGCACGGGCGTCGTGCCGTAGGACAGGTGCACGTCGCGCAGGCGGACGAGCGGCTCGTCCGCGCCGCGCGGAGTTTCAGTGGAATGCATGACGTCTTTCGAGAAGGCGGGTGAAACGGGCGATCGGGTAGCAGTACGCGAAAAACAGGCCGAGTACCGTGAAATAGACGACGACGGTGAAGTCGGCTCGCGCGACGGTGTTGCTCGCGACCTGTGCGGTGTCGAGCAGGTCGTGCACGCCGACCAGCGACGCGAGCGCGGTGGCCATCGCGATGCTCGCATACAGGTTCATCCACGGCGGCAGCATGCGGCGTACGCATTGCGGCAGGATGATCCAGCGGAACACTTGCGCGCGGCTGAACGCGAGCGAGCGTGCGGCGTCCCACTGCGCGTGCGGAATCGACTGGATCGCGCCGCGGAAGATTTCCGCGAAATTCGCGCTCGCGGGCAGCGCGAGGCCGAGCGTTACCTTGAACCAGTCCGGAAACGGCAGCGACGCATGGCCGAACCTGATTTCGAACGGGAACACGTAGGTCGAAAAATAGATCAGCACGAGCAGCGGCGCGTTGCGGAACAACTGCACGTACGCGCGCGCCAGCACGCGCGCGATGCCGAGCCGCGACAGCGTCAGCGGGCCGAGTACGAGGCCGGCGAGCGTGCCGATCGCGATCGCGCTGATGCCGATGTTGACCAGCATCGCCTTGCCGAGCGCCGGCAGCCATGTGGCGAGCGCGACGAGGGTCGGGTGACGGCGGCCCGCGACGGCCAGCGCGACGACGGCCAGCGCGGCCACGGTTGCCGCGACGGCGCGCCATCGCACGAGGCGCGCGGGCTGCGCGTGCATGTCAATGGCCATAGCCGGGTATCCTCAGGCGGTGTTCCAGCCAACGTCCCGCGAGGTTGACCGTGAACGTGAGCGCGCCGAAGAAGAGCAGGATCAGGATCATCAACTCGAGCACATTGTCGCGTTGCGTCCAGATCATGATCGACGCATAGGTGACGTCGCCGACGGCGATCGCCGAGGCGACCGTCGTCATCTTCACGAGGTCGACCAGGTTGTTGACGAGCGCGGGCAGCGCGAAGCGTATCGCGAGCGGCAGCTGCACGTGCCAGAGCCGCTGGCGGCGGCTGTAGCCGAGCGACTGCGCGGCCTCGAGCGTTGCGCGCGGTACCGCTTCGAGGCCGGCGCGCAGCGCTTCCGCATGGAACGCGCCCTTGTGCAGCGAGATCACGATGACGCTCCAGATGAACGGCGTCAGCGGATTGCCGCCCAGATTGCGCAGTGCGGCGCTGATCAGCATGTTGACGACGAGGAATGCACAGAACAATTGCACGAGCGTCGGCGTGTTGCGGGTGACCTCGACGAATGCGCGCGCGGGGCGCGCGAGCGCCCCGCGCGGCGACACCAGCAGCGCGGCGAGCACGACGCCGCAGGCGAGGCTGCCGACCACGGTCGCGATCGACAGTTCGAGCGTCACGCCCATCCCGTGCACGAACGACGCGCGTTCGTCCGGGGCGAGCACGAAGCTGTAATCGAGGCCGAGCTTGCGGAGCGCATCGACGGCGGCGGCCACCGTCATGTGCGCTGCGCCTTGAGCTTCGCGTGCAGGTCGAGCACGGCTTGCGACGGCGTCATGCCGTTCTTGCGCTCGACGTCGAGCAGCCAGCCGCTGCGGTGCCAATCCTGAACGATCCGGTCGAGCGCGCCCTGCGTGTCGGTCTCGCCCTTGCGGACCCAGATCACCGCCGGCGACGGAATCAGGTCGGTCGACAGCGGCGTCGTGTAGTCCTTCCAGTCGGGGTTGCGCGCGACGAGCATGCGCAACGTCGGCGCGACGTGCACGGCGGCCACGCAGTTGTTGCCGCGAAGTGCGAGCAGCGATTCCGGCTGGCCGCGGAAGGCCTTCACCTGCGCGCCGTATTCCGTCGCGAGCGGCTTCGTGTAGTTGCTGCCTTGCGACACGCAGACCGGCTTGCCGCGCAAGTCGGCCCAGGACTTGATACCGCTGTCCTTGCGCGCGATCAGCGCGCCGCCGATGGATTCGAACGGCGTCGGCGCATACGACAGTATCTCCGCGCGCTCCGTCGTCAGCTCCATGTTGGCGATCAGCGCGTCGACCTTGCCCTGCTGCAGGAACTGCACGCGGTTCGACGGCTGAACCGGTGTCAGCTCGACGTCGACACCGAGTCGTTTCGCGACGTCGTTCGCCAGATCGACGTTGAAGCCGACCGGCTTTTGCGTCGCGGGATCGAGCGAGCCGAACGGCGGGCCCGACAGGATCACGCCGATCGTGATCGTGTGACGTTGATGGATGCGATCGAGCGTGCTGTCCGCGCGGGCGACGCCGGAAAAAACGGAAAGGAGGGCGGCGACGCACAGCGCGTGGCCCGACGTAGTGCGAAACGATCTGCTGAACATGGGAAAGAGGAACGTTGTTTGAGCGACGCGGGGCGGCGCATCGCGCGCCCGGTTGTCGGGAGCTGGTATTTTCGGGATGTGGAACGCATCCAAGAACCAAGAAATTCTCATACCGTTATCTGGTCCTTAGATTTACGCAGAGGAAGGCGACGCTCTAGCGGCTGGAATGGCGATGTGGCGGAGGGTTTATGCAGGTTACCGACTCCGCCGTGCACGGCTTCGCAACCGCACGCTACGCTGACCGCCCGATTACCGTTTTGTAATCAAAGGCGCTTGCGCCCGCACGCAGCGATCCCTTGTCGCCGTTTGCCGGTAACATCGCCGGATGTCATCACGAAAGCGACGGAGCCGGCCATGCGTATCCTGATAGTCGAAGACGAACCGAAGACGGGCGCATACCTGAAGAAGGGGCTCGAGGAATCGGGCTTCAGCGTCGATCTCGCGAAGGACGGCGGCGAAGGGCTGACGCTCGCGCAGGAAGAGCGTTACGACGTGATCGTGCTCGACGTGATGCTGCCCGTGCTCGACGGCTGGGGCGTGCTCAAGCGGCTGCGCGACACGCATACGACGCCGGTGCTGTTCCTGACCGCGCGCGACGACGTGCAGGATCGCGTGCACGGCCTCGAACTCGGCGCCGACGACTACCTCGTGAAGCCGTTCGCGTTCGTCGAGCTGCTTGCCCGCATCCGCACGCTCGCGCGTCGCGGGCCGCCGCGCGAGACCGAACATCTGGCGGTCGGCGATCTGGAAATCGACGTGGTGCGCCGCCGCGTGAAGCGCGGCGCCACGCGCATCGACCTCACGCCGCGCGAATTCTCGCTGCTGCAGCTGCTCGCGCGCCGGCAGGGCGAGGTGCTGAGCCGCACGCAGATCGCATCGTACGTATGGGACATGAATTTCGACAGCGACACCAACGTCGTCGAGGTCGCGATCCGGCGCCTGCGCGCGAAGATCGACGACGCGTTTCCGGTCAAGCTGATCCATACCGTGCGCGGCGTCGGCTACGTGCTCGAACCGAAGGACGACGCATGACGCGGCCACGCTCGCTTGCCGCGACGCTCGCGCTCGCGTTCGCCGCGACCACGCTCGCCGCGTTCGCGCTGGTCGGCGCATACGTGTATGCGGGCCTCGAACGGCAGGTGAACACGCAGGACGACCTCGACATCGTGCTGGCCGCGCGCCACACGCGCCGGCTCGCGGGCGAGCTCGAGTCGCTCGATGCAGTCCGCACGCATGCCGAGCGCTTGACGAGCCAGGTGCTCGGCAACGAGGCGCTGTCGATGGCCGCCGTCGATGCGCGCGGCGACGTGCTCGTGCGCCACAACGTGCGGCTCGCCGCGCTCGACGATGCGCCTGCCGCCGCGTCGGTTCCGGTGGCCGACGCACAGCTGTTCGCGCCGCATGCGGCGCCGGTTCCGGCGGACGAGCGGATCACGGCCGAGCGGCTCGTCACGTGGACGGCCGACAACGGCACGCCGATGCGTGGCGTCGTGATCGAGGCCGCGCTCGGCGACCGCACGCCGATCCGCATCGCGATCGCGCGCAACATGCACGACCGCGCCGACCTGCTCGACGGCTACCGCGACCGGCTCGAGATCGCCGGCGGGCTCGGCGCGCTGTTCGCGCTGCTGCTCGGCTACTGGCTGATCCGCACGGCGCTCGCGCCGCTGCGCGAGATCGTCGACAACACCGGCCGGATCACCGTCGACAAGCTCGACACGCGGCTCGACGCGTCGCGTGCACCGAGCGAGCTGCGCGCGCTCGTCGATGCGCAGAACGCGATGCTCGGCCGCCTGCAGCAGGCATTCGCGCACCTGTCGCAATTCAGCGCCGATCTCGCGCACGACCTGCGCACGCCGTTGAACAACATGCGCGGCGCCACTGAAGTCGCGCTCGCGCGGCCGCGTGCGGCCGACGAGTATCAGGCACTGCTCGAATCGAATCTCGAGGAATACGATCGTCTCGCGCGGATGATCGAGAACGTGCTGTTTCTCGCGCGCGCCGAGCATCCGAGCTTCGTCACGCGACAGCGCGCGTTCGACGTGCACGACGAACTCGAGCGCATCGCGGAGTATTTCGAGGGGCTCGCGGACGAAGCGGGCTCGACGTTGCGCGTCGAAGGGCGGGGGCAACTGACCGCCGACGTCGAGCTGTTTCGTCGCGCCGTCGGCAACCTGCTCGCGAACGCGCTGCGTTACACGCCCGCCGGCGGCGTCATTACGCTGAGTGTCGATGACGCCGCCGACGCGGTGCGCGTCGTCGTCGCGAATCCGGGCGAGCCGATCGATTCCGCGCTGCTGCCGCGGATCTTCGACCGGTTCGTGCGCGGCGATCCCGCCCGCAGCGGCGGGGCGCCGGGCGGCACGGCCGGGCTCGGCCTCGCGATCGTGCGCTCGGTGATGGAGCTGCATGGCGGCACCGCGCAGGTCGAAAGCGACGCGCGCGGCACGCGCTTCGTGCTCACGTTCAACCGGCCGTCGGCTGCGTGACCGCGGAGTCGGGTAACGCGGCGACCGGGCGTTCGTGCGTGCCGGTGTTCGATTCCTCATCCGTGCTCGCTTGCCAGCCGCCACCCAGCGCCTTCAGCAACCCGACCGCGGCCTCCATCCGGCGCGCGTCGATCTGATCGGCCGTGCGCTGGTTCGTCAGTGCGATCGTCTGCGCGGTCACCACGTCCAGATAGCTGACGGCGCCGGCGTTGAAGCGATTCGTCGTCAGCCGCAGCGACAGGTCGGCCGCGTCGGTCGCGCGCTGCTGGCTGCCGGCTTCGGACGCGAGCGCATCGAGCGTCGACAACTGATCCTCGACCTGCTGGAACGCGACGAGTACGGTCTGCCGGTAATCTGCGACCGCGCCGTCGTACTGCGCATGCGCGCCGCGCAGCGACGCGCTGCGGCGACCGCCGTCGAACAGCGTGCCAGCGAGTTGCGGGCCGAGCGACCAGAACAGGCTCGGCGCGGCGAGCCACGGCGCGAAGAACGAACTCTCGAGCCCTGCGCTCGCCGACAGCACGAGATCGGGAAAGAACGCGGCGCGCGCCTCGCCGATCTGCGCGTTCGCGGCCGCCACACGGCGCTCGGCCGCCGCGACGTCGGGTCGCCGTTCGAGCAGTTCCGACGGCACGCCGGCCGGAATGGCCGGCACACGGAACGCCTGCACGCGCGGCGGCAGCGCGAACGTCGACGCGCTTTCGCCGACGAGCGTCGCGATTGCGTGCTGCAACTGCGCACGCGACGCGTCGATGTCGGTGTCCTGCGTGCGCGTCGATTCGAGTTGCGTCTCGGCTTGCGCGACCGCCGACGCATCGATCGCACCGGCCGCGAGCTGCTGCCTGAGCAGCGTCAGCGCGTTCGCGTATGCACGCACCGTGTCATCGAGCAACTGCTTCTGCGTGTCGAGCGAGCGCAGCGCGAAATAATCGGTTGCGAGTTCCGCCGTGACCGACAGCTTCACGGCCTGCAGGTCGGCCGTGCTCGCCGCGGCGTTCGCCTGCGCGCCCGTCACCGCGTCGCGCACGCGGCCGAACACGTCGGGTTCCCAGCTCGCGGCGACGCCGGCCTGATAGTCGGGCGTCGTCTTGCCGGCGAGCGACGAGCCGAGCCGGTTCTGCGACACGCGCGCGCGGCTCTGCGCGGCGCCCGCCGTGATCGTCGGCAGAAACCCGGCGTGCTGGTAGTCGACCATCGCGCGTGCCTGTTGCAGATCGGCGACGGCTTTTTTCACTGTCTGGTTCGACACGTCGACGCGCGCTTCGAGCGCGTTCAGGTCGGCGTCGCCGAACACGGTCCACCACGCACCGCGCGCGGCCGCATCGGCCGGCATCGCGACGTGCCAGCCGGCCTGCGCGGCCGGTGCGCCCGCGTAGTGCGCGGGGACCGCGACGGCGGGCGGTGAATAGGGTGGCAACGTCGAGCACGCGGTCAACGTGGCCAATGCCGCGACGGCGCCGAGCGCGACGGCGTGGCGGGCGAACGGGAGCGGGTGAGGAAGGCGCATGGCAGGTATCTCGTGAGTCGTCATCGATGGGTCAGCCGCGGGCGGGCGCCGGAGCGGGCGTCGACGCGGCCGGCGCGGTGCCGGCCGCGCGCAGCGGCGGCACGTCGCGGGCAATGGCCGCCACCCCTGTTTGCGCGACCTGCGCGGATGAAGGGGACGAAGGGGACGAAGCGGCCACCGGAGCCGCGGCGCGCACGGTCGACACGATCTTCACGGCTTCGCCGGCCGTGATCGCATCGCCCGGGTTGTCGATCACGCGATCCGTCGCCGCGAGCCCCGCGACGATCTCCACGCGCGTGCCGAAATCGCGCCCGATCTGCACGGTCTTCAGCACGGTTCGCCCGTTCGTACCGACGGTGGCGACCGTCACGCCGTTCGGGCGGAACAACAGCGCACTGACCGGCAGGTCGAGCGCCGGCGCCGCGCTCGGCACGACGAGATGCGCCTGCGCATACGCACCGGGCATCAGCGCGCCGTCGCGGTTGTCGACGTCGATCTCGACGCGCAGCGTGCGCGTGACGGGATCGATCGCGCCCGCGGTGCGCGCGACACGCGCGGCAAAGCGTCGCCCCGGATACTGCTGCGTCGTCAGGTAGACGGAGGTGCCGGTCGATACGCCGGTCGCGCTGTCCTGCGGCACGTCGACGAACACGCGCAGCGTGTCCGTCTGTTCGAGATGGAACAGTTCCCCGGACAGGCCCGGGCTGCCCGGCGTGCCGCCCGCGGTGACCAGCGTGCCGACGTCGACGCCGCGCGCGGTGATCACGCCGTCGAACGGCGCGGTGACGGACTCGTACGACACGAGTTCGGCAAGGTGCGCGACGTTCGCCTGCGCGGACGCGAGCATCGCGCGCTTCGCGTTCATGTCCGCGACCTTCGTGTCGGTGTCCTGCTGCGAGACCGACTGCGTTTTCAGCATGTCCTGCCAGCGCTGCGCGGTCGATTTCGCGTAGTCGTAGTTCGCCTGCGCGCTCGCTTCGTCGGCGCGCGCCTGGCGCAACTGCGCGTCGAGATCGGGCGCCGAGATCTGCGCGAGCGTCTGGCCGGCCTTCACGTGCGTGCCGAGATCGACGCTCCAGTGCGCGATGTAGCCACTCGTGCGCGCGTAGATCGATGCGTCCGCATAGGGCGCCACCGAACCGGGCAACGTCAGCGTCTGGTCGGCCGGCGCCGTGCCGGGCACGATGACCGACACCGGCAGCGCCTGTTGCGCGGCAACCTGTGCACGCTGCGCGGCGCGTGCATCGATACGCGGCACGATGCCGAGCGCGAGCAGCGCGGCGGCCAGCGCGACGGCCGCGACGGGCACGGCCAGCTTGCGGCCGCGGCGGGCCGGCGGGGTGTCGGGCGCGGCGCCGCGCGCGGCGGACGTCACGGCGGTGGCTGCTGTGGCCGCCTCGGCGGCGGGCGGCGGGGCGACGGGTTCGATCGAGTCGTTCATGATGGGTCCGGGGTCGGGCGAATCGAAGGATGATGAGAAGGGGCGGCCGTCCGAGCTCAACGCAGCGCCGGCGTGTCGGGCGCGTGCTGCGTGCGCCGCGTGGCCAAGGCGTCGCGGCGCCGCGCGAGCCATGCGTGGACGAAGCCGAACAGCACCGGGACGAACAGCAGCGTCGAGCACGTGCCGAACGCGAGGCCGCCGATCACCGCGCGGCCGAGCGGCGCGTTCTGCTCGCCGCCGTCGCCGAGGCCGAGCGCCATCGGCAACATGCCGATCAGCATCGCGAGCGCGGTCATCACGACGGGCCGGAAGCGGCTGAAGCCGGCGTCGAGCGCCGCCTGCCACGGCGACGCGCCGCCCGCGAGCAGCTCGCGCGCCGCGTTCACGACGAGAATGCTGTTCGCGGTCGCGATGCCGATGCACAGGATCGTGCCGGTCAGCGCGGGCACCGACAGCGTGGTGCGCGTGACGAACAGCATCCACGCGATGCCGGCGAGCGATGCCGGCAGCCCGCCGACGATCACGAGCGGATCGAGCCACGACTGGAAATTGACGACCATCAGCAGGTAGACCAGCGAGATCGCGAGTACCAGGCCGCCGAGCAGGCCCGCGAACGACTCGTGCATCGCCTGCACCTGGCCGCGCAGCACGATCGACGAGCCGGGCGGCAGCTGCGCGCGCGCGGCGTCGACGAGCTTCGTCACGTCGGCCGTGACGCCGCCGAGATCGCGCCCCTGCACCGACGCGAAGATGTCGAGCACCGGCTGCACGTTGTAGTGCGACACCACGGCCTGCTGCGTCGAGCGCGAGAACGTGCCGAGCGCGCCGAGCAGGTTCTGCGCGGGCGCGCCCGCGGCCGGGCCGCCGGCCGGCGTCTGCGGCGGGCGCGCGGTGCCGGCGGGCAGCGGCACGTTCGCGAGCGACTGCAGCGAATTCACCGTGTATTGCGGCGTCTGCACGAGCACCGGGTAGCTGACGCCGTTGCGCGGATCGAGCCAGAAGTTCGGCGTCGTCTGCGAACTGCCGGACAGCGCGATCAGCAGATTTTGCGCGACGTCACGCTGTTCGAGGCCGGCCTGGATCGCCTTCGTGCGGTCGACGTTCACGTCGATCGCCGGTTCGTCGCCGGGTTGCTGGATACGCGCGTCGACGAGCCCGCGCACGCCGCGCAGCTTCGCGAGCAGCGTATTCGCGACCGCGCGGTTCTGGTCGAGCTTGTTGCCGACGATCTGGATGTCGATTGGCGCGGGCAGCCCGAAGTTGAGGATCTGGCTGACGATGTCGGCCGGCAGGAACGCGAACGTCACGCCGGGGAACGACTGCGCGAGCACGTTGCGCAGCCTGGCGACGTATGCGGCGGTCGACGCGTGATTCGGCTTCAGCGTGACCAGCACGTCGGCATCCTCGGTGCCGATCGGATCCGACGAATCGTACGTGAGGTTGATCCCGCTCACCGGCACGCCGATGTTGTCGATCACGCCAGCGAGTTCGCCCGCCGGAATCACGCTGCGGATCTTCGCTTCGACCTCGTCGGTCAGCCGCGCGGTTTCCTCGATCCGCGTGCCGGTCGGTGCTCGCAGGTGCAGGCGGATCTCGCCGGTGTCGACCGACGGGAAGAAGTCCTGCCCGGCGAACGCGTAGAGGCCCGTCGACGCGACGCATGCGAGCAGGAACGCGGCCGCGAAGCGGCGGCGCCGCGCGATCGCCGCCGCGAGCAGCGTGCGATAGCGCAGCCGCACGGCCTCGAAGCGATGCTCGAACGCAGCCTGGAAACGCGCCAAATGCACGAGCGGCGCGAATACGCCGCGCGGCGGCCGGCCGTTTCCTTTTGCGCGCATCAGCGCCATCGCGAGGGTCGGCACCAGCGTGCGCGAGAAGAAGTACGACGCGATCATCGCGAAGATCACGGCCTCGGCCAGCGGCACGAACAGATAGCGCACGACGCCCGTGAGCAGGAACATCGGCACGAACACGATGCAGATCGACAGCGTCGACACGAAGGTCGGCACCGCGATTTCTCCCGAACCGGTCAGGATCGCGTCCTCGAGCGGCGCGCCGAGCTCGAGATGATGCGTGATGTTCTCGATCGCGACGGTCGCGTCGTCCACGAGGATCCCGACCGCGAGTGCGAGCCCGCCGAGCGTCATGATGTTGATGGTCTGGCCGAGCGCGGACAGCGCGAGCAGCGACGTGAGCACCGCGAGCGGGATCGTGATCGCGATGATCAGCGTCGCGCGCCAGCTGCCGAGGAACAGCAGGATCATCAGCGCGGTCAGGCACGCGGCGATCAGCGCCTCGCGCACGACGCCCTGGACCGCCGCCTTCACGAACACCGACTGATCATCAAGCGGCGAAATGTGCAGCGCCTTCGGCAGCCCGGCCGCGATCTTCGGCAACATCGCCTTCACCTGGTCGATGATCGTCAGCGTCGACGCGCTGCCGGTCTTCTCGACCGTCAGCAGCGCCGCGCGCTTGCCGTCCACCCGCACGATGTTGGTCTGCGGTGCGTAGCCGTCGCGAACGTGCGCGACGTCGCGCACGTACACGACATTGCCGCCGATCGTCTTCACCGGCAGGTCGTTCAGCGCGGCGACCGTCTGCGTGCTGCCGTTCATCTGCACGTTGTATTCGTGCGTGCCGATCTTCGCGGTGCCGCCGGGCAGGATCAGGTTCTGCGCGTTGATCGCGTTCACGACGTCGATCGGCGCGAGCCCCTTCGCCTGCAGCGCGCGCGTATCGAGGTCGACGACGATCTGGCGGATCTTGCCGCCGAACGGCAGCGGGACCGCCGCGCCCTGGACGGTCGCGAGCTGCGTGCGGATGAAGCTGTTGCCGAGGTCGTACAGCTGCTGCTCGGCGAGCGTGTCGCTCGACAGCCCGAGCTGCAGGATCGGCACCGTCGACGCGTTGTACGTGATGATGTTCGGCGGCAACGTGCCGGGCGGCAGGATGCGCAGGATCGACGCGGCGTTGCTCGCGGCTTCCGCGATCGCGCGATTGATGTCGGCGCCCGGGTGGAAGAAGATCTTCACGACCGACACGCCGTTCAGCGACTGCGACTCGATGTGCTCGATGTCGTCGACGTCGGACGTGAGCGCGCGCTCGTAGTTCGACGTGATCCGCTTGGCCATGTCCTCCGCGGAGAAGCCGTTGTATGACCAGACGATGCTGACGACCGGAATGTCGATGCTCGGGAAAATGTCGGTTGGCGTGCGCAGCAGCGCAAGCGGTCCCGCGATGAAGATCAGCAGTGCGAGTACGACGAACGTGTAGGGCCTGCGTAACGCCAGCCGGACGATCCACATGATGGTGCTCCTCGAAGCAGGGCATGGATGCCGCGTGCGATGCGGCGAGCGTGCAGTCTGCCGGCGCGGCGTTGACCCGACCCTGACCCGAGGATTACGAAACCGTTATCTGTGCTGGCGCGCAGGTGCGCAGTGTCCGACCGGACGGGCCGGCCCGTGACCGACATGCGGCCGCGATCAGATGACAAGACCGTAATCGAAGCCTCACCTTCCGGAAAGCGCGCGAATCGCAGAATGGACACAACTCTTCATCACATCGATGCGGAGCGGATGTCCGGCCTGATCTGCGGACGCGAACATGCCATCTTGAGAGGTGAACATCATGAACAACCTGATTCGTGCGGTCCTGCTGTCCTGTGCGCTGAGCGCACCGGTCTTCGCATTTGCGCAAACCACCGACCATGCGGTCACGCGGGCCGACGTGCGCGCCGATCTCGTGCGGGTCGAGAAGGCCGGCTATAAGCCGGTCGGTAGCGATCCTTACTATCCCGCCGACATCCAGGCCGCGGAAGCGAAGATCGCCGCGCAGCCATCGCAATCGGTGGCTGCACGGCCGAGCGTCGCCGCAGAGACGACCGCGCAATCGCTCGCGTCGCTCGATACGGAGCAGCCGTACGAGCATCACTGAGCCCGATTTTCAACTGCCATCCGCGGCCCGAAGGAAGCGGCCGCGGATTTCGAATGCGTCATCTACCGGTCGGCGCCGTGCGCGCCGCGATCGTGAGAATGAACGTGTCGGGCAGTACATCGCACGCACGGGCGTGCCGGCGGCGCACCTTCGGTGCGCCCTCATCGAGTCTTTCCCGGGAGTTTCATCATGCATCCGACGCGCGCGAGGAAGAGCGACGGCAGCCGGTGCGGTGAATCAGCTTCCGGTTTACCGGTGTGTCATCCAGCAAGTAAAGCACTCGATCGCGCAGCACTGCCGGCGATTTTGATACCCGGCGTATTTCACGCCAGGTCAACACTGTGTCCAGATGCTCGTCATCCCGCAACGGCCGATGCGCATTGAAATCGTTCTTCGGCGACTTCGCGAAGCCTGTGTGGTAAGCAGCGGTGAAGGAGGGCGCATAAGCGTTGGCGCGGGTCCCACTCCACGCATGTGTATCCGAAAGCGTGCAGTGAATAGTCGGACCCGGCCCCGGAACAGCAGTCACTCTCCCGTCGACTTCCGGTCGCACCACCGTTTACGCGTCGTTCAACCAGGGCATTTCCACGGGCGACACGACCAGTTGCCGGAATTCTCGCTTCAGATCGAAGATGAACCCGACCAGGATCATGGAGTCGGCGTAGGGAATCGGAAAGACCTGCGGATTCTCCGGCGTCCGCAGGGGCCGCTCGGGCGTGTCCGCTGTCGCTGCGGCGTTCTCGCGAACGCTTTCCAGGTCGTCAGCCATGGCCGGGCCACCGACTTTCAGCACACGGCTACGCAGCTCGCTGAAGGGTTCGATGCGCGCAGCGTCTTCGTGGTATTCGGGCACTTCATAAACGAACCAGGACATTGTCGTCTCCCATGAGAAGGGGCGCTATTCTAACGCTGCACAAGGATCCACCAAACATCGACAGTCGGCTTGCGAGGCGTCTCCGCGTCTCAACTTTCAAGAACGCCTTGCGGGCGGTATCATTTGCGCTAGAATGAAGTATCAAATGATACTGAATGGGAGTCGCCATGTTACTCGTTACCCCTGAGGCCGTGGCTGCGGTCATGGGGCTGCGGCCGCTCCCGCATACGCTGGCGGAGCTGGAAGCGCTTGTGCGCGGCGGTCTGCCGAAGTCCGCGCTGCGCGCGGGCGTCGAACACGCGACGCAAGGCGCCGATGCTCGGCGCGCGCTGCTCGCCCGCATCATCCCCGAAGCGACCTACAAGCGCCGCCGCGATCGACTAACGCAAGACGAATCGGAGAAGACGGAGCGTCTGGCCCGGATCGTTGCAACGACCACCTACGTCTGGAACGACGAAGAGGACGCGCGGGAATTTTTGTCGACGCCACATCCTGAACTTGAGGGACGGGCGCCGCTCGACGTCGCGCTGACCGAGCTCGGTGCGCGCAGGGTTGAAGAGTTGCTCTGGAAACTGTTCTACGGGCTACCGGCATGAAGTTGTTTCGCATCGGTGACACGCGACACACGATCTGGAGCGGCACCGGCGCGATGCTGGTCGGTGGCCGCTTTAATAGTCCGGGCCGGCCTGTCATCTACGCGGCGTCGACCTTCGCGGGTGCGATGCTCGAGGTGCTCGTGCATGCACGCATCGGCAAGGTGCCGAAAACCCACGGATGGGTCGAAGCAACCGTTCCCGACGACGTCAGCGTCGAACGCCATACGGCAGAAACGTTGCCGAGAGAATGGGGTGCGGCGGCACTGCAGGCAGCACGGCAGTTCGGCGACGAATGGATGGCAGAATCGCGTACAGCACTCCTGATCGTCCCTTCCGTCGTCGTCCGTGCAGAGTTCAACGTGCTCGTGAATCTGGCGCATCCTGACACCGCGCGGATCATCGTGACGGATCCACAACCGGTCGTGTGGGACGAGCGACTTTTTGCCATACCGCCAGTTGGCCGATCATAAGTGCTTGATGGTGGTCTGCTAACCAACCTTCGAGGCGTCGGTTGCTCGCTCGTACCGCGACGCACGGTTGGAAGCCGATGTGGGAACCCATTCCTAAGCTTAAGCGAGTCGACATCGAAGCGTATGGCTTCGGGCTCACGATTGACGGTGTCGGCGTACCGCTAATTGCACGAATGCGTAGAGCCGCGAAAGATGTGCTGTCGGTCAAGATGCCGGAGCGGGATCCTCGGCAGATGAGTTTTCTCTAAACGTCAATTTCAACCTCGCCATCGACGTATCGCCGCTCATCCTTGCAGGGGCAAGGTGACCGAACTCGTTCCTGTGCAGGGGCGGTTGGGGGAGGCGACTGCTACCCCCTTAATCGCAGCTATAGCGGGCTACACCGGTAAAGTGCATGGAAATCCAAGGGCCCCGTGTTGTGCCGCACAATACTTTCCGGTATCATTCACGCCCCCCACAAGCTGCGCATACGGATTTCGAGCGAGGCGTCCCGGCCTCGACCATCTTTGCGTATCACGATTCCGTTCGCATCCCGGCAGGCAACCCATTCTGGCGTCATGCTCGCGACGATCGTCGGCTCATCTGTCGAGGAGCATGTATTGGCAATTTCTGATCGGAACGATTCCACATCCCCTGAAATCACGGCCACGGCAAAAGCCGGCCGCCGTGTGTCAAAGGGAAAGCCACAGGCCCTGACGCCGACGGACATCGCGTCACTGGCACGCCAGAATGAGGAGCGCCAGCACCAGATGCGCGCGTTGATCGCGCTCGGTCGCGAGCGCGGCTATCTCACCCACGCGGACATCAACGATCACCTGCCCGACAACTTTGCTCAAACGGCGGCGATGGACACCATCGTCAGCACGTTCAGCGACATGGGCGTGGCCGTGTACGAACAAGCGCCGGACGCCGAAGCGCTCCTGCTCACCGACGCTGCGCCGGCCGTGGCATCCGACGATCAGGCGGACGAGGAGGCGGAAGCTGCGCTATCGACCGTCGATTCCGAATTCGGCCGCACCACGGATCCGGTTCGGATGTACATGCGTGAGATGGGGGCCAGCGAACTGCTGACCCGCGCCGGTGAAATCGAGGTCGCGAAACGGATCGAAGATGGTCTACAGGACATGATTCAAGCGATTGCCGCGTGTCCGTCGATCGTGTCCACGATTCTTGCCGATGTCGACCGCATCGTGGCAGGCGAACTCCGCATCGACGAACTGGTCGATGGCATCAGTGTCGACGCCGATGAAAGCGAAATGACGCCGGAGTCCCAAGAAGAGGATGCGGAAGCACTCGCCGCCGACGATGATTCGGACGAAGACGACGTCGAAACGGATGCCGGGGATTCGGAGAAGGCGAACGCGGCGCGCCTCGAAGAACTCACGAACGACAGTCTTGCGATTTTCGCACGCGTGCGTGCACTGTTCGAGCAGTTGCCGGATGTGCCTGTCACTGGCGGTGCCCGTTCCGCAGCCGCTGCGCAAGTGCGCATCGCGATCCAGTGTGAGCTCGCGCCGATCCGCTTTACCGCCAAGACCATCGACCGCCTGTGCGCAATTGTCCATGGGCAAGTGACTGAGGTTCGCGCGATCGAGCGCAGTATCCTGGCGATTGCTGTCGACCGTTGCGGCATGCCGCGCGACGCGTTTGTCGACTCGTTCCCGGGCCACGAGACCGATCTTGAATGGACGACCCGGGCGGCGGCGACCTCGCAGCAGTTTGGCGCGGCGCTCGAGCGGCATCAGCCGGCGATTCAGGCGGCGCAGCAGAAACTCGTCGACATCGAGTCCCGGGTCTCGTTGCCGCTCCAGCAGCTCAAGCAGATCAACCGCCAGATGAGTGCCGCGGAACTGAAAATGCGGCAGGCCAAGCGCGAGATGATCGAGGCGAACCTTCGTCTTGTCATTTCAATCGCCAAGAAATACGTGAACCGCGGCATGCAGTTCCTGGATTTGATCCAGGAGGGCAATATCGGCCTGATGAAGGCCGTGGACAAGTTCGAATACCGGCGCGGCTGGAAGTTCTCGACCTACGCGACCTGGTGGGTCCGGCAGGCTGTCACGCGTGCGCTCGCCGATCAGGCGCGGACCATTCGCGTGCCGGTCCACATGATCGAGACGATCAACAAGCTGAATCGGATATCGCGCGAAATCTTGCAACAGACAGGGCAGGAAGCGCATCCCGCAGTGCTGGCAAAGCGCATGGAGATGTCCGAGGAGAAAGTGCTCGGTATCCTCAAGATCGCCAAGCAACCTGTCTCGCTCGAAACCCCGGTGGGTGACGACGCCGATGCAACACTCGGCGACATGATCGAGGATGTCTCGGCGAGTTCACCGGCTGAGGCGGCGATTCACGCGAACATGCGCGCGGCGATCGACGAAGCACTCGCCGGGTTGTCGCCGCGCGAGGCCAAGGTTCTGCGGATGCGATTCGGGCTCGACACAAACTCCGATCACACGCTTGAAGAGGTCGGCAAGCAGTTCGACGTGACCCGCGAGCGGATCCGTCAGATTGAGAGCAAGGCGATGCGCAAGCTGATGCATCCCAGCCGTGCAGACAAGCTCAGGCCCTTTCTTGAGCGCTGAGGCAATTTCGTCTTTCACCCTCGAACTCACTTCGCTGGCCGGAACAAGTCGGCAGGCGGCATGCCCGGCGAGATTTGCTGCTACGTCGCCCTCGGGAAATTCAGGCAACGTGCCTTCGAAAACTGAAAAAACGAACCCGATTGACACGGGGCGTCATATCAGCCGCCAAGGCACGGTTGCCCGGGCGCGCGTTCGACATCGAACCGCGTGGCGGGCAACGCGCCGGGTGTGAATCCGCGCACGGCGCCGCGCGCGGCTTCGCTCGCCGTTACGCCGGGTTGCCGCTGCCGCCGGTGCCGCCGGTGGGCTTGCCAGCTGCCTTGCCGGCGTCACCCACCTTGCCGAGCAACGTCGCAGACGGCTGGCCGTTTCCTCCGAGCGCACCCTTCGATTTCAGCGCTTCGAGGTCCGAATCCTGGCCGGCCTGGCCTGGCTTGAACGGCGTCGTCAGGAACGCGGACGTCGACAGCGTGACGCCGGTTTCGTTCTTGATGGTCTGGGCAACCCCATTCGCCGCAGCCGCAACGACAGCGGGGTTCGTCAACGCGCTTTGATACGTCGGATTGGACGCGAGGCCCGACAGCAGCCCGTTCAGGTCCGTGCCCAGTTGCCCCGCCAGATAGGCCAGCAGCAGTTCGGTCAACGGCGTCACGTTGAACGTGCCGCCGCCGCTCGCGAACGAGTGCAGCGTGGTCGTCCCGTTCGTGCCGGTGATCGCGCACGGCCCCGCGAGCACAAACGTGACCGAGAAAGCGCCGTTCGCGTCGGCCGTGCCCGAACCGTTGCCGGTCGCGCACACGATCGTGATCGCCGCGTTCGCCATCGCTGCGCCGGTCGCGGCCGTGCCGTTGATCGTGGCCGACGACGCATTCGAAGGCGTCGTGCTCGGACTGTCGTCACCTCCGCCACAGGCCGCGAGCGTACCCGCGAGCGCAAACGTGCCGACTTGCAATGCCCTCAGTGCCGCTTTCTTCATGGTCTTCATTGATTTTCTCCGTTAGATCAACCCGATTTTCCCGAGGACTCTCCGGTCCCTCGATCATTGAATGCTTGCCTCGCGCGCGGTCGACGGCTGCACGCCGTCAGCCGGCAGCGCCGCCTCCGTCGCGGGCGGCGCCACGCCGGCGGAATGCGCGTAGCGCTTGTAGGCATCGCGCATCCGGTAAAGCTGCGTCGCGAAGTACTCGGCGCTGAAGCGCCCCTGGTTGAGCAGGAACTGTTGCGCGTTGTAGGCAAAGTCGAGATTCTCGGCGCCGTCTTGCGCGAGATAGTTCGACGATCCGACACGCGTGCGGAAATTGAGCGAGAACTGCTCGGGCCCGTTGATCTGCACGATCCCCGGCTTCATGCCCTGGCGCGGCGTCAACGGGAAACTGACCGACGCGCCGACGAACGAGCCGTGGCCGCTATGCCATCCCTGCACGCTGAACGACACGTCGTCGAACCAGCGCGTCAACGTGATCAGCGGGCCCTTGTCGCCACCGACATAGCGCGCGACGCCCGCCTCGATCCACATCTTCCATGCGGGCTCGACCCACCGGTACGTGAGCAGCGCGTTCTTCTCCGCCGGCAGCGCATCCTTGCCCGGCTCGTGATGCAGATAGGCGAGCTTCAGCCGCACCACGTCGGGACGGCCCGGTACGAACGCGGTCGTCTCGTTCTCGACGCCCAGGTACTGGAGGTCGAACTTGCCGAGCGCGGTCACGTTGAAAACGCGCGGCGCAATCCAGAAGCTCTGCACGAGCGCAACGGTCGACAGCCCGCCGCGCAAGCGGTATTGGTCGTAGACGCGGCCGTAGTCCATGTTCTTGCTGTTCGCAATCGGCACGATCACGCTCGAATACAGTTCCGCGCCGCGCCACAGCGGCACGAAGCCCTGGATCTTCGCGCCCACGGAGTAGTCGAAGTTGCCGTACTCAGTGCCGTAGAGGTAGTGCGTGACCGGCGCGATCTGGATCCGTACGAGCCCGTGCGCGCGGGCGTTGCCTACCCACGCAATCGAATCAGCGTTGTGCGTCGGCCGCGTGCGCATCGACAGCGACGCGCCGGCGGCGGTCGACGCGCCACCCGCGACGAAGCGCGCGTAGTCCGCCCGATCGACGCTCACCTCGCCCACCGGCTCGTTCGCCTTCTTGATTACGATGCGCACGGTCTCGACGCCCTTCGGCGCGTACTCCGCCGCCGCGCCGAGCGCGATGCCCAGCGCGTCCGCCTCGTTCTGGTTGTAGCGGTGGTTTTCATATTCGACGACGAGATCCGCGCCCGCCATGCCGGCGCGCACGCGCTCGAGTCCGGCGTCCGTCAGCGCGCGCACGATCCTGTCGAGCGCCGCCGGGTCCGGCGCCGCGTCGACTGCCGGCGCGGCGGTCCGAACGAGATCCGGCGGCGTGTGAAGCGACGGCATGACTCGATCGTCGCGTGACGCATCCGCCGCCGCAGGCGTGGCAGGCTCGATCCGCGTGAATGCGCTGAGCGGCGCGAGCGCGGCCGCAGGGCGCAGCGTGTCGTCCGGCGCCGATGTGCCTGCCGCGACAACCGGCGCGTCGCTACACAAGCCGTCGCCGCAGCGCGCGGCATCGAACCGCCTGCCGAGCGGAATCTGCACGCCGATCGAGAACGACGTGCGCGGCGCGATCCCGTCCGTATGCCTGAGCGAGCGCATCACGGTGCCCACGAGGCTCGCGTCGGCCAGCCACTTGATCGGCGGCGATTGGAAGCGGATGCCCGCATAGGGCGTTTTCGAATCGTGCTCCGCCAGCAGCGACAGGCCCGTGTGCCACAGCCGAAGCTCGGCGCCGCCGAACACCCCGTCGAGCCGGTCGCCGTGCCCGTAGCCGACCGTCAGCGTCGCGGGCCCGAGCACTTGCGATACGACACCGTAGGTGGACCGGAAGTAATGCGTTTGCCCGCCAACGTCATTGATGCCGATCGCGATGTCCGGCTGGTACGTGAAGACCTTCGGAATCGAGACCTTTGCGTTCGCCATCAGATGTCGAAGCACGATGTGGTCGTAGCCCGGCACCGTCGTGCGTACGTCGCCTGGATAGTTCGCCAGACCGCCGGATATCTCCACGTGCGGAAACAGGCCGATCGCGCCCCAGACGATGTCCGAACTCGTCGTCTGCTTCCCGAACCGTGGATCGATGTAGTTGTTGTATTGCCCCTCGAATGTTCCTTCAGGCAGCGTGAATCCGTATGGAATCAATAGCCCGCCGGACTGCCCCAGCGATGTCAGCACGGGCGTGCCCGCCGCACCAGCCGGCAGGGAAAATGCCACCGCTGCCCCCAGGGCAATGGCCGCCGGCTTGTTCGTGGTCGCGTTCGCACGTAGCTTGATCGTCATCGGTCGTGTACTTGATTGTTCGTATCGTGTGTGGCATCCGACATCGCCGAACGTCGACATGCACCGCCGCGGCACTGGCATCGCTCGTGGCCGTGAACGCTCATGCGGCGACGATGCGATCGAAGATCCCTCTCGATCCTCTACCCAACCCCGTCCCGCGGAACGGCGAAGTGCCCGCATCACCCGCGACGCACTGGTATGCATAACTCCGATCGCTGTCGCGCGCCGATCACATGGGACCGTGATCGACACATGGCACCGTGATCGACACATGGCAACGCCCCCCCAACATCGCGCGCCCGTTAGCGATTTGGCGCGCCCACCGCGTCCTGCCGCGTGGACCGTTCCCCGAAGCGACTCGCTCGCGCAATCAAGCCCGGCGACCGCAATCGGCACCGGGTGTCGTCAATATCATTTCATTCGTATAACTTATAATTAGACCGACTTTCACCCCATGCTCATGCGTCCGGCGATCGGGCCGACGCCGTGCGGTACACGTCCGCGGGCAATCGTTTCATTCAGACGTGCGCTTCCCATGGGTTCGCATGTCTCGCCGCTGTATTACGGATCGTTACCTATATGCGATTAAGTCTAGTGGAAACCGGAAGCGCAATCTGCGCCGGATTCTTGATCAAATCCGACAACTTGAGTCGACGGAAATAAGCATGCCCGGGCGCGCGAACGGGATCGCCTTTCGCTTGAACACCGGATAAACCAGTATTGAATCAATCGCTTGATGCGTGCGTGCGCACCTTGGAGCGGCTCGAACAGTACCTCGACGTGCTCGCGCGATTTGGCTATGGCGATCGCGCTTCAATCGTGGCTTTTCATCCGGGTTATGCCGCCGTGACGACCTGGTCACTGGTCAAACTGTTGACCGTGGCAGGACCGTTAAATGACCGGGCCGCCGCACCGGACGTGGCGAGCCGGGCGGTGCGCGTCTACCGGCGCGCAAACGCGGAGTCGCTGGAGTACCTCGTCGACAGAATGCCGGCAAGGATCATGGACGCGTTGAATCAGAGGCTGTTCGTCATGGACATGTGTCTGACGCTCGTGTGCTATGTCGTCGAAGGGCAGAGACTGAACGATATCCGGTCACTGTATGACTGGGACTACGCTGAAGCCTGGGGCGATAAAGATTACGCGGGCTTCCGGACAATCGACGACGCCGAACGCGCGCTGATCGAAGATGCGTTTCGGCGTAAGAATCTCGCGGTGCTGGAGGGCAATCGGAAATGTCTCTATGACGTCGTCTCCGCGCACGTCCGCGCGGCCGTTCCTGCACCGATCGACCACACCGACGAAGGCTAGGAGGCGTATTGCGAAGCATGTCGCCAAACCGAGTGCCGTGAGCGTGACGCACTCTATCCGATTCTTCACGTCGTGCTCAATGAGACCGCGGGCATGCCGCTACGCAGCTTGCTGGAGGCGGCGACACAGGCGGGGCCGACGTTTCTGCGGCAATGTGATCGACAGGGCGTACGCCATGGGCTGACTCCGTTCTTCGTCTATTCGGAGATGCCGGCATATCTGGCGCAGTCACGCTTTTCTCGCTTATGGAGTCAATTATATTCGGAGGTGCAATTGCATCAATTTGAATAAAAATTTCAAATAGTCTATGGCGATGGGATACATCCTGAATGACCTTGAATCGGTCCGGCTCGCGCATCGTCATCGTGGTCACGGGGATTCTCCGAGGGCGAGTGGTTGTTGATCCGCGCACTTGCCGAGGGCCTCGAATGGTCGTACGGCTGGAGCCTGCCGGCCGTGCAGCGCCTCCGCTTCCTGCTGGACTTCGGCTATGCGACCGGCCTGCGCGCGAGCGAGCTGGTCGGCGCGACGCTCGGCGACATCCGCCGGGACGAGCACGGCGATCACTGGCTGCACGTGCTTGGCAAGGATGGCAAGCTCGGCAAGATGGCGCTACCGTCACTCGCTCGAACCGCGCTGGATCAATATCTCGTGCAGCGCGGGCTGCCGATCACGCTCGCACGCTGGGACCCGGCGACGCCGCTCGTTGCGAGCCTTGACGAGGATGGCGCGGGCATCGAACCCAGACGGCTCTGGCGCGTGCTGCGACGGTTCTTCATGCTGGTGGCCGATGCAATCCAGGACGATCGGCCGGCGACCGCCGAAAAGCTGCGCCGCGCGAGCCCGCACTGGATGCGGCACACCCACGCGTCGCACGCGCTGGCGCGTGGTGCTGAGCTGATCATGGTGCGCGACAACCGGCAGCACGGCTCGATCTCGACGACGTCCACCTACCTGCACAGCGACGAGGTGCAGCGAGCCTGGCAATTCGATCAGGCGTTTCGTTCTCGGGATTTCAAGCAGTAGGTCTGCTTATGGCACCTTAAGCATAAGCACAATAGATTTCATAACTTCAAGGCTTATGATAGAAAATTGCGCTTCCCGTGTTCATCCCCCATGAGCGCGCCGGGTCCAGTCAGCCGCGCCGCCCGGGCGAGTGTCATTTCCCGGTGTCCTGGGCGCCGCGATTGAAGGCGACCGCCGGCCGCGCGCTGCCGGCTCCCCACGCCTCGGCCGGCCGCCCGACGTGCAGCGTATCGAGCAACTGTCCCATGCCGGCGAACACCCGGTAGGCGCTCGCGGCTTCCGCATACTGGCCGCCGATGTAATCGATGCGCGCGCTGTAATACTCGTTCTCGGCATTGAGCAGATCGAGCAGCGAGCGCTGTCCGATGCCGAACTGCAGCATGTACGCTTCGCGCGTCGCCGCACTGGAATCGACGTACTGCTTGAGCACGACCATCCGGTCGCGCGCGGTGAGGTACGCGTTGTACGCATGCGAAACGCTTTCCTGGATCTCGAGGCGCGTGCGATTGCGTTCCTCTTCCGCTTCGCGGATCTGCGCGTGCGCTTCGCCGATGCGCGCCTTGTCGGCGCCCCCTTGGAACAGGTTGTAGCGAAGACGCAGCATCACGCGGCGGTCGTTGGTCGGGCCGAGCACGCCGTCGCGGTCGTGGCTCGCGCTGAGCTCCAGGTCGAGGCGCGGCCACAGCGCGGCCTTGGCGCCGTCGTACCGGGCGCGTGCCTGGGCCACGTCCGCCTCGGCGCCGGCGAGCGACGGGTGGTTCGCCAGCGCCGCGTCCAGCGCGAGGCGTTCGGTCGGCGGCAGCGCGCCTTCCGGCGCCACCGGCTTGACGAGCGCATCCGGGGCCGAGCCTACGAGACGGGCGTAAGCCACTTCGGCATCCTTCAGGCTGCTTTGCTCGGTGCGCAAGTTGTCCTGGGCCAGCGCCAGCCGGCTTTCCGCCTGGTAAAGGTCGGCGCGGCGCCCGACGCCGCGGTCGCTGCGCAGCTTGATCTGGTCGTGGATCCGGCGATGGGATTCGAGGTTGTCCTCGGCGGCGGCCGTCGTCTCCCGGCGGCGCAGCACCTCGAGATAGGCGCCCACCACGCGCAGCGCCACGTCCTCGGACGTGGAGGCGACGCGATTGGCGGACGAGTCGATGCGCGCCTGCTGACGCGCCACTTCGCTCCTGACCGCGAAGCCGTCGAACAGCATCTGCGACAACGTCACGTTGGCATTGCGATGCGTGAACGTGGTCCGGTTCAGGCCGAGCAGGCGGGTCTCCACATCGTCGCGCTGCTCCTTGCCGATCGACGCGTCGACGTCCACGCGCGGCCAGTAGCCGGCCCGCGCCTGCTTCAGGCCCTGATCGGCCGCTTCGCGGTTATACGTGGTGGCGCGGACTTCGGGGTTGGTTCTGATCGCTTGCTCGACTGCTTCCTGGAGACTTTGCGCGGCGGCGAGCGACGAGGCGGCGGCAAGCGCCGACGCGAGTGCGAGCACGGCTAGCAGCGGGTAGTTTCGGTTCATCGACTCGGTTTCCTGTCGCCTGTCGCCTGTCGCCTGACGGCTGCCAGCAAGCAGCACGGCTCAGGCACGATCGGATATTTCGCGATGCTCGGAATCATGCGGCCGGCGCAGCTCGCCGGAATCACGTTGCGCCTTCTGGCAGCTTAGTCCATTCGACGGATTTCCCGTGAAGATATTCGCGTCGGTGCGCTGCGCAGGATGCGTCGGACCTGCCGCCGCGAGCGACGGCGTGCTGCATTCGATCGCGCGTGCACGCGTCGCTCGCGGGGCGTTCCGGCCGGCTAGACCTCCTGGACGTGGGGCAGCGGCGGCGGGGTGTAAGTGACGACGGTGCCGCTGCCTTGATCGTGCGAAAGCTGAAAGCCGCCGGCCGACAGGTTGCCCTGCAGCGCAACCTGCGCCGTGTGGGCGCCGTCGCTGACGGTCAGCGTGCCGCCCGTTCCGGTGTCGTTGGCCGTGAAGCTGAGCGTCGTGTGGTCGTTGAACAGGACATCCGCGAGATCGAGCGTATCGGCCGCGCCGAAGCCGCTGACCGTGCCGGTGAAGCCGGCGGACTGGTCCAGCTTGAGCGTACCGGCGGCGCCGTCGGCGAACGTCGTGTTTTCCGCGGACGCGCCGCCGAACTCCAGGGTCGCGGTGCCGCTGATCGTCGCGCTGCCGGCGCCCGTCACGTCGCCGTGGATCGTCAGGTTGCCGTTGTTGGCCCACAGGTTGCCCGTGTTCGCTACGGCGCTGTCGAGCACGAGGCCGCCGCTGCCGGTTGCCTCGAGCGTGCCCGTATTGACGACGGCGTGGGCGCCCGTGTCGATCACGAGCGCGTTGGCGCCGCTGGCGACGATCGTCCCTTCGTTGACGAGCGTCAGCTGGCCGGCGCCGAGCTGGCCGGCCCCGGCGATCGTGTTGTCGACGTTGACGAGCGTCGCGTCCGGCGTGCTGCCGAAGATGACGTTGTGGCTGTCGTCCGACAGCGTCACGTGACCGCCGCCTTCCAGCGTCGCGCTCCTGACCAGCACCTCGAACCGGGTCAGGTCGCCCGTCGATCCGAGCGCGATCGTGCCCGTGTTGTCGATCGTGCCGCCGACGGGAAGCATCGCGCCGTCGTTGACCGTCATGACGCCGGCGTTGGTCGTGACCGCCTCTTGGTCGAACACGAAATTGTCGCTGGTGAGGTCGGTGGCGTGAACGCCCGCCACCGTGATGGTCGCGCCGTCGCCCAGTGCAATCACCGCGTTGCCGTTGGCGTCGTCCGTCATGTGGGCCTGGACGTCGCTGAAGCTCGTGATGCCGGTGAATCCGACGAGGTCGATCTTGTCGGCGGCGAGGTCGAGATTGTGCAGCGTGTCGTTGCCGATCGGCTGCGCGAACACGAACAGGTCGTGGCCGGCGGATCCCGTGAGCTGATCGTCGCCGGACCACGCGAAGATCGGCGCGTTGGCCGCGAACGCTTCGACGTTGTCGGCGACCGTGACGGCCTGGTGGCTGCCGTCCGCGGCGGTCCAGGTTTCGGTCACGGTGAGCACCGTGGCGCCCGTGAAGGACGCGGGCGGCGTGACGGTGAGTGCGCCGAGATCGTTCGTCGGGACGAGCCATGCGCCGTTGCCGAGGTTGGTGCCGGCGTTCAGCGTCCAGCCGGACGGGATGCCGGCGATCGTCACCGCGAGGTCGGACGCATGGCCGGACGGATCGGCCAGCGCCAGATTGATCTCGGATCCGGCGACGCCGGCGGGCGCCGTGTGCGTCGAGGATCGCGTGTTGCCTGCCGTGTCCCACTCGGTCACGGTGAGGGAGTCCTTGTTGAGGTTGAGGCTCTGTTGCGTGAAGGCCCAGGTACCGGCGCTTTGTTGCGTTGCGCTGTAGTCGGCGTTGGTGGTGTTGTCGTGGACCGTCACTTTCCAGACGTTCGACGTGTCGGTGTTGGCTGTGAGCGTGTTCCCGCTGTATTGCCACGACAGCGTGGACGGGGCGGTGGTGTCGAGCGTGAAATTGAAGCTGGTCGCGTTCGAGATGTTGCCTGCCACGTCGATCTGGCGGACCTGCACGTTGTTCGTGCCTTCGACGGCGCTGAAGCTGGTGTTCCAGTGCGCGCCGTTGTCGATGCTGTACTGCACGGTGGCACCGGTTTCGATGCCGGTGAGGTTCAGCGTGCCGACGTTGGTGATGTGGTCGGATGGGCTGCTGCCGGAATCGGTGGTCAGGGCCACGCCGGGCGCCGCGGCCGATGTGTCGAGCGTGAAGCTGAAGGACGTCGCCGACGAGGTGTTGCCCGCGACGTCGATCTGGCGGACCTGCACGTTGTTCGTACCTTGCAGGGCGCCGAAGCTGGTGCTCCAGTGCGCACCGTTGTCGACGCTGTATTGCACGGTGGCGCCGGATTCGACACCGGACAGGTTCAACGTGCCGACGTTGGTGATGTGGTCGGAGGCGCTGCTGCCCGAGTCGGTGGTGAGGGCCACGCCCGGCGCGGCAGCCGACGTGTCGAGCGTGAAGCCGAACGACGTCGCCGACGAAGTATTGCCCGCGACGTCGACCTGCCGGACCTGCACGTTATTCGTGCCTTCGATGGCGTTGAAGCTGGTGTTCCAGTGCGCGCCGTTGTCGATGCTGTACTGCACGGTGGCGCCGGTTTCGATGCCGGTGAGGTTCAACGTGCCGACGTTGGTGATGTGGTCGGACGCGCTGCTGCCGGAATCGGTGGTCAGGGCAACACCGGGTGCGGCGGTCGACGTGTCGAGCGTGAAATTGAACGACGTCGCCGACGAGGTATTGCCGGCCACGTCGATCTGGCGGACCTGCACGTTGTTCGTGCCTTCGATGGCGTTGAAGCTGGTGCTCCAGTGCGCGCCGTTGTCGACGCTGTACTGCACGGTGGCGCCGGTTTCGATGCCGGTGAGGTTCAACGTGCCGACATTGGTGATGTGGTCGGAGGCGCTGCTGCCGGAGTCGGTGGTCAGGGCAACACCGGGTGCAGCCGCCGACGTGTCGAGCGTGAAGCTGAACGACGTCGCGGCCGACGTATTACCCGCGACGTCGATCTGGCGGACCTGCACGTTGTTCGTGCCTTCGACGGCGCTGAAGCTGGTGCTCCAGTGCGCACCGTTATCGACGCTGTACTGCACGGTGGCGCCGGTTTCGATGCCGGTGAGGTTCAACGTGCCGACATTGGTGATGTGGTCGGAGGCGCTGCTGCCGGAGTCGGTGGTGAGGGCCACGCCCGGCGCGGCAGCCGACGTGTCGAGCGTGAAGCCGAACGACGTCGCCGACGAAGTATTGCCCGCGACGTCGACCTGCCGGACCTGCACGTTGTTCGCGCCTTCCAGGGCACCGAAGCTGGTGCTCCAGTGCGCCCCGTTGTCGACGCTGTATTGCACGGTGGCGCCGGTTTCGATGCCGGTGAGGTTCAACGTGCCGACATTGGTGATGTGGTCGGACGCGCTGCTGCCGGAGTCGGTGGTCAGGGCAACACCGGGTGCAGCCGCCGACGTGTCGAGCGTGAAGCTGAACGACGTCGCGGCCGACGTATTGCCTGCGACGTCAATCTGGCGAACCTGCACGTTGTTCGTGCCTTCCAGGGCACCGAAACTGGTGCTCCAGTGCGCCCCGTTGTCGACGCTGTACTGCACGGTGGCCCCGGTTTCGATGCCGGTCAGGTTCAGTGTGCCGACATTGGTGATGTGGTCGGACGCGCTGCTGC
Organism: Burkholderia sp. Bp8984; assembly: GCF_003853755.1. NCBI lineage: Bacteria > Pseudomonadati > Pseudomonadota > Betaproteobacteria > Burkholderiales > Burkholderiaceae > Burkholderia > Burkholderia sp. Bp8984. Next base: position 2,533 of record NZ_QTQN01000012.1, on the reverse strand, counting down.
CGGAATCGGTGGTCAGGGCAACGCCCGGCGCGGCGGCCGACGTGTCGAGCGTGAAGCCGAACGACGTCGCGGCCGACGTATTGCCCGCCACGTCGATTTGGCGGACCTGCACGTTGTTCACGCCTTCCAGGGCACCGAAGCTGGTGCTCCAGTGCGCCCCGTTGTCGACGCTGTACTGCACGGTGGCACCATTCTCGACACCCGTCAGGTTCAACGTGCCGACATTGGTGACGTGATCGGACGCGCTGCTGCCGGAATCGGTGGTGAGCGCCACACCGGGCGCGGCGGCCGACGTGTCGAGCGTGAAGCTGAAGGACGTCGCCGCCGAGGTGTTGCCCGCGACGTCGATCTGCCGGACCTGCACGTTGTTCGCGCCTTCCAGGGCACCGAAGCTGGTGCTCCAGTGCGCACCGTTATCGACGCTGTACTGCACGGTGGCGCCGGTTTCGATGCCGGTGAGGTTCAACGTGCCGACATTGGTGATGTGGTCGGACGCGCTGCTGCCGGAATCGGTGGTCAGCGCGACGCCGGGGGCGGCAGCCGAGGTATCGAGCGTGAAGCTGAACGATGTCGCGGCCGACGTGTTGCCGGCGATGTCGGTTTGCCGGACCTGCACATCGTTCACGCCTTCGGTCGCGCTGAAACTCGTGTTCCACGTATGGCCGCCGTCGATCGAGTATTCGACGGTGGCGCCGGTTTCGACGCCAGTCAGGTTCAACGTACCGACATTGGTGATGTGATCAACAGCGCTGCTGCCGGAATCGGTGGTCAGGGCAACGCCCGGCGCGGCAGCCGACGTATCGAGCGTGAAGCTGAACGATGTCGCGGCCGACGTATTGCCGGCGACGTCAATCTGGCGAACCTGCACGTTGTTCGTGCCTTCGACGGCGCTGAAGCTGGTGTTCCAGTGCGCGCCGTTATCGACGCTGTACTGCACCGTGGCGCCGGTTTCGATGCCGGTGAGGTTCAACGTGCCGACATTGGTAATGTGGTCGGACGCGCTGCTGCCGGAATCGGTGGTGAGCGCAACGCTCGGCGCGGCAGCCGACGTATCGAGCGTAAAGCTGAACGAAGTCGCCGCCGACGTGTTGCCGGCGATGTCGGTTTGCCGGACCTGCACATCGTTCACGCCTTCGGTCGCGCTGAAACTCGTGTTCCACGTATGGCCGCCGTCGATCGAATATTCGACGGTGGCGCCGGTTTCGACACCGGTGAGGTTCAACGTGCCGACATTGGTGATGTGATCGGACGCGCTGCTGCCCGAATCGGTGGCGAGCGCAACGCCCGGCGCAGCCGCCGAGGTGTCGAGCGTGAAGCTGAACGAAGTCGGGTCGGACGTGTTGCCGGCGATATCGGTTTGCCGGACCTGTACGTCGCTCACGCCTTCGACGGCGGTGAAACTGGTGCTCCACGAATGGCCGCCGTCGATCGAATATTCGACGGTCGCGCCGGTCTCGACACCGGTCAGGTTCAACGTGCCGACATTGGTGACGTGATCGGACGCGCTGCTGCCGGAATCGGTGGTGAGCGCGACACCGGGCGCGGCGGCCGACGTGTCGAGCGTGAAGCTGAACGACGTGGGATCGGACGTGTTGCCGGCGATATCGGTCTGCCGGACCTGCACATCGTTCAGGCCTTCGGTCGCGCTGAAGCTGGTGCTCCAGGTATGACCGCCATCGGTCGAATATTCGACAGTGGCGCCGGTCTCGACACCGGCCAGGTTCAACGTGCCGACATTGGTGATGTGATCGGACGCGCTGCTGCCGGAATCGGTGGTGAGCGCAACACCGGGCGCGGCGGCCGACGTGTCGAGCGTGAAGTTGAACGACGTCGGGTCGGACGTGTTGCCGGCGATATCGGTTTGCCGAACCTGTACGTCGTTCACGCCTTCGGTCGCGCTGAAGCTGGTGTTCCAGGTATGACCGCCGTCGATCGAATATTCGACGGTCGCGCCAGTTTCGATGTCGGTGAGGTTCAACGTGCCGACATTGGTGACGTGATCGGACGCGCTGCTGCCGGAATCGGTGGTGAGGGCAACGCCCGGTGCGGCGGCCGACGTGTCGAGCGTGAAGCTGAACGACGTCGAATCGGACGTGTTGCCGGCGATATCGGTCTGCCGGACCTGCACATCGTTCAGGCCTTCGGTCGCGCTGAAACTGGTGTTCCAGGTGTGACCGCCGTCGATCGAGTATTCGACGGTGGCGCCGGTCTCGACACCGGTGAGGTTCAGCGTGCCGACGTTGGTGACGTGATCGGATGCGCTGCTGCCGGAGTCGGTGGTGAGCGCGACACCGGGCGCGGCGGCCGACGTGTCGAGCGTGAAACTGAACGAAGTCGGATCGGACGTGTTGCCGGCGATATCGGTTTGCCGGACCTGCACATCGTTCAGGCCTTCGACGGCATTGAAGCTGGTGTTCCAGGTATGGCCGCCATCGGTCGAATATTCGACGGTGGCACCGGTCTCGACACCGGTCAGGTTCAACGTGCCGACATTGGTGACGTGATCGGACGCGCTGCTGCCGGAATCGGTGGT